>JALYLO010000158.1 GCA_030774175.1 Actinomycetota bacterium | reverse complement strand
GAGCACGGCCGCAGCCGCGGCGTAGAGCAGGCCGACCCGCCGGATGTGACCGGGGCGGTCACGCTCGCCCGCGAGCAGCGCTCCGCCGGCGACGATTCCCGCGGCGCCGGCCACGAGCGGCAGGCGCAGCGGCTCGTCCAGGAAGACGAGCGCGATCGCGACCGCCGGCAGCGGCGCCGCGCCGACCATTACCGACGTCCGCGACGCGCCCGCCTCCCGCACGGCGAGCGTGAACAGGATCTGCGAGCTGCCCGGCGCCAGCAGTCCCGTGAGCAGGAACGGCCACGCGCCGTGCAGATCCGGGTGGAAAGCCGCAGCGACGAGCGACACGGCGAGCGCGGGCAGCACGGTCGCGAGGGCCGCACCGCTCGCATCGTCGAGCCCGCGCAGCGCCATGCGCAACGCGACGGTCATGCCGCCGAAGAGCACTGCGGACGCAAGCGCCAGGAGGACGGCGGTCATGCGGCTCGCGGGCGGCGGACGAGGCGGACGAGGACGTCCGCGGCGGCGGGCTCGGCGACCACGATCCCCGCCATGATCACGCCGCAGCCGAGCCAGCCGACGGCACCGAGGCGGTCGCCGGCGAGCGTGAAGCCGAAGAACGCCGCCCAGACCGGCTCGAGCGAGAACGCAAGCGCCGTCTGCGTGGCGCTGGCGCGACGCTGCGCCCAGGTCTGCGCGAGGTACGCGAGAGCGCTCGCGAAGATGCCGGTGACAAGGAGCGCGCCCCACACGGTCCAGCCGCGCGGGACCGAGAGCTCGCCGAGCGCGACCGCCACGACGAGCAGGCCGGCGAAGGCGGCGAGCATCTCGACCAGCGTGAACGCGAGCGCGTCGTAGCGCGGCGCGAAGCGCTCCATCAGCACGATCTGCAAGGAGTAGACGGCGGCTCCTCCCAGCACGAGCAGGTCGCCGGCGACGGCGCCGCCGTGAATGCCCGAGAGGAGCGCCAGGCCGACCGTCGCGAGCAGCACGCCTCCCCACGCCGGCGCGGCGACGTGCACGCGGAAGATCGCGAGCGCGAGGAGCGGCGTCAACACCACGTACATGCCCGTGACGAAACCGGTCGAGGAGACGGTGGTGCGTTCGAGCCCAGCCGTCTGGAGGACGTAGCCGGCGCCGAGAAGCGAGCCCGCGAGCGCCGCCGCGACGACTCCGCCGCGGCCGAGCGACCGCACGCGCGACGCACCGGGCACGGCGAGCGCGCAACCGGCGATCGCAAATCGCAGCGCGAGAAACGCGAAGAGCGGGTAGATCGCGACCGCGTCCTTCACCTGCACGAACGTCACCCCCCACACCGCGGTGACGGCAACCAGCACGACCAGCGCTCTCACGCTGCGTGCTTCGCGATCTGCGCCAGCCACCGGCGGCGGATCAGCGCCGAGAACGGGCCGGCCACCCGCCGGGTCAACCCGCTTGCGCGGACGAGCGCGCGGCCACGCTGAGCAGCGAGGCGTAGGCGATCGCGGTCGGAGGCCGCCGCGGCGGCTCCTTCTCGAGCGCGCGCAGCAACGCCCAGGACGCCGAGGCCGGCAGCTCGGGCCGGAACTCGCGCGGATCGGGCGGCTCCTCGTTCAGGTGCGCCGTACCGAGTTCGAACAGGCTTCTCCCTCCGAACGGCGGTGCGCCGGTCACGCACTCGTACATGACACAGCCGAGTGCGTAGATGTCGCTCGCCGGCGCAGCCGGCTCGCCGCGGATCAGCTCGGGCGCGAGGTAGTCGAGCGTTCCCATTACCTGCCCCGGTTTCGTGAGGACGGTGTACGCCGGCCCCTTCGCGAGGCCGAAGTCGGTGATCGCAGCGCGGCCGTTCTCGTGCAGCATCAGGTTCGATGGCTTGACGTCCCGGTGGACGAGCCCCTCACGGTGCAGGGCGTCGAGGCCGGAGCCGAGCTCGGCGGCGAGCCGCAGCACCTCGTCCAGCTCGAGCGGCCCCTCGGAGTGCAGCCGATCCTCGAGCGAGCCGCCCGCGACATACCCGGCGACGATGAAGCTCGTGCCGTCGACCTCTCCGGCGTCGAGCACAGGTACGAGGTGGTCGTGCTCCACGTGCCGCGCCGCGCGGGCCTCGTGAGCGAAGCGCGCGCGGAACGTCTCGTCGTCTCCGAGGCGCCGCTTCAGCAGCTTCAGAGCGACGACGTCACCATCCGACTCGCGAACCGCTCGGAAGACGACGCCGACCGCTCCCTCGCCGAGGCGCGCGTCGATGCGGTAACCCCCGACGATGTCGCCGACTCCGGGCTCCGACCGCGCGACCATCGAACGCAGCATAAGCCTGGTAATCGCAGCGGCACGGTGGTTAGGTAGCTGCGTGGGCGCTGACGCCGGAATCGGCCAGGCCGTCTCCGGCTACAGGATCGTGCGACTGCTGGGGCGCGGCGGCATGGGCGCGGTGTATCTGGCCGTCGACGAGCAGCTCGATCGGCAGGTGGCGCTGAAGCTGCTGCTCCCGGAGTTGTCCGAGGACGAGAGCTTCCGCGAGCGCTTCCTCCGGGAATCGCGGCTTGCGGCCGGGCTCGAGCACCCGAACGTCGTCCCGATCTATCAGGCCGGAAACGCCGACGGGACGCTCTTCATCGCGATGCGCTACGTCGACGGAACCGATTTGAAGCGGCTGCTCGCCGACGTCGGCCCCCTTGGCGCGCACACCCTCGCCTCGATCGCCGCCCAGGTCGCATCAGCCCTCGACGCTGCACACCGGCGCGGCCTCGTCCACCGGGACGTCAAGCCGGCAAATGTCCTGCTCGGCGCAGACGAGCACGCCTACCTGTCCGACTTCGGACTGACGAAGCAGTCCGCCTCCCAGTCCGGCCTGACCGCAACCGGCCAGCTTGTCGGCACGCTCGACTACGTCGCTCCCGAGCAGGTCCAGGGGCAGCAGGTCGACGGTCGTGCCGATGTCTACTCGCTCGCGTGCCTCCTGCACGAATGCTCCACCGGCCGGCCGCCGTTCCGCCGCGACACCGACGTCGCCACCCTCTGGGCCCAGATTCAGGACGCCCCGCCTTCGACCGGCAATCCGGTCGTCGACGCCGTCCTCGCGCGGGGGCTCGCCAAGGACCGTGACGACCGCTACCCGACCGCCGCCGAGCTTGCCGACGATCTGCGGAGGGCCCTCGGCGTCTCGAGCGGCGAGATCCCCCAGCTCCAGACTCGCCCTCGCCGCAGCAACCGCCGCCTGATCGGCGCCGCCCTTGGAGTTCTGGCTGCGGCGGTGGTCGGCGGAGCCCTCCTGCTGCACGGCGGCGGCGGGGCGAAGGGGCTTGCGGCGGTACCGCCGCGGTCGGTCGGGCTGATCGATCCGAGCAGTGGAAAGATCGTCGCCGCGATCCCTGTCGGGCCGAGCCCGACACGTGCCGCGATCGGAGCGGGCGCCGTCTGGGTCGCAAGCAACGGCGACGGGACGCTGCTCCGGATCGACGCGCGCACACACCGCATCGTCAAGACGATCGGTCTCGGCTTCAACCCGACCGACATCGCCGCCGCGCCACACAACGTCTACTTGTCGGATCCCGCACGGGTCTCTGTCGTCCGGGTGGACGCCGACTCGAACCTCGTTTCCGAATCGACGCGCATTGCAAAGCTCGGCGGCGCCAACACCGGACCGGCCGCCGCCCCGGCGCACATCGTCGTCGGCGCAGGGAGCGTCTGGGGCGACACCGGCTTCGCCCACACGAGCGTCGTCCGTGTTCAGACGCCGGCCGACACCGTGCACACGGTCGACCTCGGCTCGTACACCGCGGATGCTCTCGCCTACTCGATGGGAACGTTGTGGATCGCGGACTTATCGAACAGCGTCGTCGTCCGAGTCAACCCCGCGCGCGACGCGGTCACGGCGACGGTGCCGCTCGGAACGGGCGCCGAGGCGCCCTTGGCGACCGCCCTCGGCGCCGGCGCAACCGGCGTGTGGGCAGTCGGCGTGCCACCCGAATCAGGCGGCGGCTCCTATGCCCCCGCCTACTCCCGGCCCGCGACGGTCTTCCGTATCGATCCGCGCCTCGGCGGAGTGATCGCGTCGGTGCCCGTAGGTCATCAGAGCTCGGGTGGCACCCGGACCGGCTACGGCGGCGAGGCCACCGACACCGTCGCCGTCGGCGCGGGAGCGGTCTGGGTCGCAAACGGCGGCGACGGGACACTCTCGCAGATCGATCCGGCGAGGAACATCGTCGTCAAGACGATCGAAGTCGGACCTGGCGTCGACGGCGTGGCTGTAGGCGACGGCTATGTCTGGGTCAGCAGACCGTGAGCACCGGCGACGATCGCATCGGCACCGAGCTCGCCGGGTACCGGATCGAGCGCCTGCTCGGCCGGGGCGGGATGTCGCGGGTCTACCTGGCGGAGCACCTCCGCCTCCACCGGCGTGTCGCGCTCAAGCTGCTCGCGCCGGAGCTCGCGCACGACGAGCGCTTCCGGGAGCGGTTTCTGCGCGAGTCCCAGCTCGCCGCCTCGCTCGACCATCCGAATGTCGTTCCGATCTACGACGCCGACGAGCTCGACGGGGTCCTGTACATCGCGATGCGCTGGGTCGAGGGCTCCGACCTGCGCGAGCTGCTCCGGCTCCACGCCCCGCTCGAACCCGTACGTGCGCTCGCGATCGTCGCGCAGGCGGCTGCGGGACTCGACGCCGCCCACCGCCGCGGGCTCGTCCACCGGGACGTCAAGCCCGGCAACATCCTGATCGGCGAGGACGAGCACGTCTACGTCTCCGACTTCGGACTGACGAAGCAGGCCTCCTCGCAAACCGGTCTGACCGCGACCGGGCAACTGGTCGGGACGCTCGACTACGTGGCGCCCGAGCAGATCCAGGGCCAACAGGTCGACGGGCGCACCGACCTCTACTCCCTCAGTTGCGTCCTCTACGAAAGCCTCACCGGCGCACGGCCGTTCGAGCGCGACTCCGAGGTGGCGATCCTCTGGGCGCACATGCAAGACGCGCCGCCCCCGGCCAGCGAGAAGCGGCCGGAGCTGCCGAAGGAGCTCGACGACGTGCTCACAAGAGGGATGGCGAAGACACCGGCCGAGCGCTACGCGACCTGCCGCGAGCTCGTCGACGCCGCGCGACGGGCACTCGGCATCTCGAGCGGGGAGCTGCAGCAGCCCGTGGTCATGAAGCGGGTGCGGTTCGACCGTCGCCTGCTTGCCGCCGCAGTCGTCGCCGCGGTCGTGATCGCCGCCGTGGCCGGAGTCCTCCTGACGCGCGGCGGCAACAGCGGAATCTCCGCGCTGCCGCTCAACGCTGTCGGCGCGATCGACCCGAAGACGAACAAACTCGTCGCGTCGATCCCCGTCGGCAAGACCCCGGTCGACGTGGCCGTCGGATTCGGCTCGGTGTGGGTCGCAAACCAGGACGACGGCACGATCAGTCGGATCAGCGCTTCGTCGCGCACCGTCGACCGGACGA
>JALYLO010000157.1 GCA_030774175.1 Actinomycetota bacterium | reverse complement strand
CGCGTGCACACCGGCGCCGGCCTCTACGACCACCTGCTCGAGCAGCTCGCGTTCCACGCCGGCTTCGACCTCGTGCTCGAAGGTGCCGGCGACCTCGAGACCGGCGAGCACCACACGGCCGAGGACGCCGCGCTCGCGTTCGGCGAGGCACTCGACTCAGCCCTCGGCGACCGTCGCGGGATCGCGCGCTACGGCGACGCCGTCGTGCCGATGGACGACGCGCTCGCACGCGCCGCGGTCGATCTCGGCGGCCGACCGCACGCGGAGCTGAAGCTCGAGCAGGACCCGGGGATGGCGGCACACATGCTTTCGAGCCTCGCTCAGGCGGCGCGCGCCTCGATTCACGTCGGCGCGACGGGACGCGACCCGCACCATGTCGCCGAGGCGGCGTTCAAGGCGGTCGGCCGCGCGCTCCGAGCGGCGGTCGCCCGCGAGGGCAAAGGCCTGCCCTCGACGAAAGGCCTGCTGTGAAGGTGGCGATCTGCGAGTACGGTGCGGGCAACGTCCGCTCCGTCGCGCTCGCGTTCCAACGGCTCGATGCAGAGCTCGTGAGTGACGTCTACGAGGCCGACCTCGCGGTGCTCCCGGGCGTCGGCTCTGCTCGCGCGGCGATGGCCGGCCTGCGCGAGCGGGGGCACGACCTTGCGCTGCGCGAACGTGTGGCCGCCGGCCGTCCAGTGCTCGGCATCTGCCTCGGCCTGCAGCTCGCGCTCGACGAGACCGAGGAGGACGGGGGCGTCACCGGCCTCGGCCTGGTCTCCGGCCGAGCGGTCAGGCTCACGGAGGGACGCGTTCCGCGCATGGGCTGGGCCCAGGTCGACGGCGGGGAGGCGTTCTACTTCGCGCACTCGTATGCCGCGGTGTCGCCGGCAGCGACCGCCTGGTCTGAGGGCATCGTCGCCGAGGTCCGCTCCGGAGCGTTTCTCGGCTGCCAGTTCCATCCGGAGAAGAGCGGTGCGGCAGGCGCGCGCTACCTCGAGGAGGCGGCATCCCTTTCCCCCGTCTGATCCCATGCCTCGACGTCGCGGGCGGCCGCGTCGTCAAGGGCGTTCGGTTCCAGGGCCTGCGCGACGTCGGCGACCCGGTCGCGCTCGGCGAAGGCTACTCGGATGCAGGCGCCGACGAGCTCGTGTTCCTGGACGTGCGGGCGACGCTCGACGACCGCGACACGCTCGTCGATCTGGTGCGCGCCGTCGCCGAGCGGCTCGCGATCCCGTTTACGGTCGGCGGCGGGGTCCGCTCGTACGCCGACGCGGAGGAGTTGCTTGCCGCCGGCGCCGACAAGGTGAGCGTCAACTCGGCGGCGCTCGAGCGCCCCGCTCTCCTGACGGAGCTCGCGGATCGCCTCGGGTCGCAGGCGGTCGTCGTCGCCATCGACGTCGAGCGAGGCCGCGTTCGCTCGCGCGCGGGCACGACCGAGACGGGGCGTGACGCGGTCGGCTGGGCGCGCGAGGCGCAGGACCGCGGCGCCGGCGAGGTGCTTCTGACGTCGATCGACACCGACGGCACGCGCGCCGGCTACGACCTCGAGCTCACCGCAGCCGTTGTCGACGCCGTCGACCTGCCCGTGATCGCGTCCGGTGGCGCGGGCAACGCCCGCCACGTCGCTGACGCTCTCGGTGTCGCGCAGGCCGCACTGCTCGCGTCGATCCTCCACGAGGATCCTTCGCGTCTCGAGTCGCTGCGTACGGAGCTGCGTGAGCTTGGGGTGCCGGGCCGGTGGTAGGGGCTTTGAAGCCCGCGATCGTCCAGGACGCAGGCTCCGGCCGCGTGCTGCTGCTCGCCTGGATGGACGAGCAGGCCGAGCGCCTGACGCGCGAGAGCGGCGAGGCTTGGTTTTGGAGCCGCTCGCGTCAGCGGCTATGGCGGAAGGGAGAGACCTCCGGCAACACGCTCGCCGTGGAGGAGCTGCGGGACGACTGCGACGGCGACGCGGTGCTGCTGCGCGTGCGAGCGACCGGGCCGACCTGCCACACGGGCAGCGTTTCCTGCTTCGCACCGGCCCTCTGGCGCACGATCGCCGAGCGCGCGGCCGAACGGCCCGAAGGCTCGTACACGACCGAGTTGCTCGACGCCGGGATCGGCGCCTGCGCGCGCAAGCTGGGCGAGGAGGCGGTCGAGCTGGCTGTGGCGGCCCTCGACGAGAGCGACGAGCGCGTGGTCGACGAGGCGGCCGACCTCATCTATCACCTCTATGTGCTGCTCGCGGCGCGCGGGCTCGACATCGCGCAGGTCGAAGACGTCCTGCGCGCCCGCGGGTCGCAGCCTGCGTCACCATAGAGGGTTGATGTGGAATTGCGTTTTCACATCAGGCCTCTACCTGGTGTCTGACACCCGGCCGAGTCCAGAGACCGCGCTGCGGGGCGAAAAGGTGTCAGACACCTCTTGGGAAGTGCCCTACGCGATCGCGATCAAGGGCGACGAGGTGTCAGACACCGCCGCGCTGGGGGGCGAAAAGGTGTCAGACACCTCTTGGGAAGTGCACTACGCGATCGCGATCAAGGGCGACGAGGTGTCAGACACCACCTAGCAGCGCGACGCGATCGGGCCTCCGCTGCGTGAGATCGCCACGTGCTCGGAGCGCGCGAGCGAGGCGAGGCGCGCGCGGTAGATCTGCATGTCGGGGTGGGTCCAGTCGCCGTGCGTCTGGCAGCGCCACGGAGCGTAGCGCTCGCGGTGATAGGGGCTCGTGAGGCTCTCGTTGTGCCCGATCACGTTCGGCAACGAGATGCCGTATCGGTGCATCAGCCACAGGGTCAGCTCGAGCGACGAGACGATCTGCCGCGGGTCGCGAAGGATCAACGAGTCGCTCGTGCCGACATGCTCGATGCCGATCGCCGTCCAGTTGAGCCCGACCGTATGCCGGCAGATCGTGCTCAACGGGACGAGCTGATAGATCGTGCCGTCGCGGTCGATCACGAAATGCGCGCAGGTGCCGGGACGTTCGTGCAACTCGACATCCGGTGCGTCGGAGGCGAAGCTGTTCCAGGCGGACGAGAACGAATTGCTCGCCGAGTAGTGCTCGACGATCACGTGCGGGCGCACGAGGCGCCACGTGTGCAGCCCGTAGTGGCGAAGCGCATACGCCGCTGTTTCGCCGCGGCGCTCGTTGCCGAACGGGATCGGCTTCTGCACGATCTGCGGCCGCGGCGGGCCGACGGCGACGCTGACGAGTGCGGCGGCGAGGACGAGCGGGACGCGCACCGTGCTACGGGCAGTCGCTCGGGGCGGCTGCGCCGGCGGAGAGGGCGCGCTTGGCGGTGACGGCGAACTTGATCTCGACTCGTCCCCGATGCTGCACGTCCAGGCCGAGCATGCCGTCGCGCAGACGCTCGACGCAGGCGCCTGACACGCGCCAGTAGGGCGAGTAGCGGACGGCGACCCGATACTCGCCGGCTGCCGGCAGATCGACGGTGATCGCCGACGACTCGAAGCGCGTGACGACGGCGCCGGGCGCTCCGGTGACGATCCCGCGGGGCCGAGGCACCGCGTACACCGTCGCATGTGCGGTCGCCAGGACCAGGGTCAGGCCGCTACGGCCGCTCCGGAGGAGCCGCGCCTCGCCCCGCGCGCTGTAATCGAGCGGCGCGTCGGTGAGGACGACATAGCGCACACCGAGCCGGCGGAGCCAGTTCGCGTACTCGCCCGCGCCGAGTCGCCCGTAGAGCAGCGCGTTCTGCGGGAAGTCGTCTTGGCGGAACCACCCGCGGGCGATCGGGATGCCCGCCTGCGGCAGGTACACCGCCTCCCAGTGCCCGCTCGTGTCCACCGCCTCGACGCGGTAGGACGGTGAGAGGTGGCGGTGGAGGTAACGGACAACCGGGCGCCAGTAGGCCGCTCGCGCCGACGGGTCCGCCGACTGGTGGGCGTAGCTGAACGCGAGCGGTGTGAGGTTCCAGGACGTGGCGAGCACGAGGGTGACGACGGCCGGGAGCACGGGCCGCCAGCGGCGCAGGCTGAACGCCAGCACGGCGATCGGCAGCGCGATGAAGCGAAGCCGCGCGATGTTCTCGCCGATGCTGGACGGGACGACGAAGAAGGTCAAGCACGCTGCGGCGTAGACGACGAAGAAGCTGTGTAGGAGCTTCGCAGCCGGGACCCGCCAGGTGAAGGCGGCGCCGAGTGCGCAGAACGCGAGGCTCGCGCCGAGCTCGGCCGGCGAGAACGGGAACCGGCCTCCGTCCGGGAAGAGGCGCCAGAGCACGGCGCCGAGGCCGGCGAGGGCGATCACAGTCGCGCCGCGCGCCCCGATCCGCGACCGCGACGACGCGGCGGCCGCGACGAGGATCAGCGCGACCAGGCCGAATGCGAGTGGGCTCGCCGCCAACGTCAGCGCGAGCAGGACCGCGAAGATGCGGGCATCTCCGCGCGCGGCGCGCAGCGCGAGCAGGCCGATCGCGAGCCCGAGTGCGTAGGGGTACGCGCCGCTCAGCACGGAGAGCGCCGCGACGACCGCGAAGGCGCGGGCGGGCCACCGGCCCGCGGTCGGCCACTCGGCGCGCACGAGCGTCGCAAACGCGCCCGCGGCCAGGGCCGCCGTGACGACCGCCAGCAGCTTGATCCCGAGAACGGCCGCGAGCGGGTAGTAGAGGACGCTGTACGTGACGTAGCTGTAGTGGCCCGCGTACCAGTAGTTGCTCCACAGCGCGAAGCCGTGCTGGATGAACATCGCCCGCTGGTAGACGTGAGCTGCGAGGTCGGCGCCGGGCGGCCCCAGCCAGACGAGCGCACCGGCGCCGGCCGCGGCCGCGGCTGCGCACCGGAGCGCATGGCTGCGAAGAGGAGTGCTCATTCCTCGCGCAGGACAGCGCCCACGGGCATGCGTCGGATCGTACGGGAGGCGACCGCGGCTGCGAGCGTGGTACCGGCGGCGAGCACACGCTTCACCCCCCGACGGTACGACCGCGAGCCTTGCGTTTGCCTGAACATCGACTCTGACGCGGCGGCGCCCGGCGCTACCCTCGAACGGATGATCGGCCCGAAGGTGATGGTCGTCGAGGACGACCTCGCCCTGCGCGGGGTCCTCCTGCGCGGGCTCGAGGAAGAGGGCTTCGCGACGGTCGGCGCCGGCAGCGGTACCGAGCTCCTGGAGCGGATCGGTCCCGAGGCGCCCGACCTCTTGATCGTCGACATCGGGCTCCCCGACACGGACGGTCGAGACGTCTGCCAGGCGCTGCGAGCGCAGGGCATGCAGCTGCCGATTCTGTTCCTCAGCGCTCGCGCCGCCCTGACGGATCGCGTAACCGGCTTCAGCGCCGGCGGCGACGACTACGTGACAAAGCCGTTCGCATTCGCGGAGCTTGTCGCGCGCCTGCACGCTCTGCTGCGCCGCGCCGGGGTCGACAGCGCGATCGAGGCAGGCGTGCTGCGCCTCGACCCGGTCTCCCACGTCGCCTCGAGCGACGGGGTGAAGGTGGCGCTCACGCCGACCGAGTTCCGCCTGCTCGCCAAGCTCGTCGCCGGCAAGGGGGCCGTCGTGCGGCGGCGCGAGCTCGTCCAGACGGGCTGGCCTCACGGTGCGCGCGTGCGCGACAACACGCTGGACACGTACGTCGCACGGCTGCGACGCAAGCTGGCGGCGCTTCCGGGCGCACCGGGAATCGCGACGGCGCACGGCGTCGGTTACAGGCTCGAATGAGACGGATCCACCCGCTTCGCGGCGTCAGGACGAGGCTGCTTCTCATTGTCGTAATCGCGCTCGCGCTCGCGCTCGGCGCTGTGACGGTGGGCTTCAACCTGCTGCTCGCGCACGGCACCTCGAGCGACGCGAACGCATTCCTCCGCGCGCGTTCCGCGGCCGAGCTCGGGCTGATCCGCGTCGCCGGCGGGAGGATCCGCTTGCTGGAGACGACGGACGACACGCTCGGCTCGAGCGGCATCTGGATCTTCCGCGGCCGAAGCATCGTCGAGTCGCCGCCCCTGCGCGGTGAGACCACCGCCGCTGCGCAGTCACTCGCCGGCGGTCCACGGCGCCTCTTGGATGTCTCCGATACGGACACGCGACTCTACGCGGCGCCGATCCTCGACGCGGGCGGCCGGAGGGTCGGGACGCTCGTCACTGGGCTCTCGCTGGCTCCGTACGAGCAGACCCGGGCTCACGCCGTCACCGAATCGATCACCCTCTTTGTCGTGCTGCTTGCGATCGTCGGCAGCGCCGTGTGGTGGCTGCTCCGCTCGGCGCTCCGCCCGGTCGCGCAGATGACCGAGCAGGCGGCCGCGTGGAGCGAACGGGATCTCGATCGGCGCTTCGGGCTCGGCGAGCCTCACGACGAGCTGACCCGGCTCGGCGCGACGCTCGACGGGTTGCTCGACCGGCTCGCAGCGAGCCTGCGGCACGAACGCCGCTTTTCGGCCGAGCTGTCGCACGAGCTGCGGACCCCGCTTGCGAAGTTGATGGCGGAGGCGGAGGTCGCGCTGCGGCGTGACCGAACGACACCGGAGTACCGGGAGAGCCTCGGCGTCGTGGTCGAAAACGCCCAGCAGATCACGCGGATCGTCGACACGCTGGTGGCTGCGGCCCAGTCGACTGCGCAGCCGCAGGGAGTTGCGAACGCGGAGGAGGTTGCCGCGGCAATCGTCGCGGCGTGTAGCCACGAGGCGAGCGCGCGTGGCGTCGAGCTCGCGTTCGACGACCCGCAGGAGCGCGTACGCGTCGGCGTCGACCAGGATCTCGCCGAGCGCATCCTGCACCCGGTCGTCGAGAACGCCTGCCGCTACGGACGCAGCGCGGTGCGGGTTGCTGTGGCGCGCGAGGGCTCGACGGTGCTCTTCTCCGT
>JALYLO010000156.1 GCA_030774175.1 Actinomycetota bacterium | reverse complement strand
TGCTCGTCGCGCACACCCATTCGCCCTACGCCTGGCAGGCCGACGTGGACACGACGGTCGTGATTCCTGTCCTCGCGCTGCTCTACCTGTTCGCGGTCGGGCGGCTCGGCGCGCCCCGTCGGCGGATCGCGTGCTTTGCGGGCGCGCTCGGCCTCCTCGCGGTCGCTTTTTGGACGCCGCTCCATCACCTCGGCCTTCACTACCTGCTGGCGGCGCACCTGCTCCAGAACGTGATCCTCGCGGAGTGGGCGCCGCTGCTGGTCGTCCTAGGGATGTCGCCGCCGATGGCCGAGGCGCTTGCGCGGTTGCGGTTGTGGGGCGTCGCGACGCAGCCCGCGGTCGCCCTGCCCGTCTGGCTCGCGAACTACTTCGCGTGGCACGCGCCGCCGCTCTTCGATGCGGCGCTGCGCCACCAGGCGTGGCTCGTCCACCTCGAGCACGCGTGCTACTTCGGCACCGGAGTGCTCGTCTGGTGGCCGCTCTTCCAGGACGCCCCGCGCCGGCTCGCACCCGGGGCGCGCGCGGCCTACGCGTTCGCCGCGTTCGTGCTCGCGTCGCCACTCGGGCTGCTGCTCGCCCTCCTTCCGCGCCCCGCGTACTCGTTCTACGTGCACGCCCGGCCGCGCATCTGGGGGGTCAGCCCACTCGCCGACCAACAGATCGCGGGCGTGACGATGGCGAGCGAGCAAGCGCTCGTGCTCTTCGCCGTGTTCGCTTTCTGGTTCCGCCGTTTCCTGGCCGAGGAAGGCGCTATTTGAGGCAGCCGGTGATCGCTGCGAGGTCCGCATCGGCCGGGTGCTCGTGCCACAGCAGCACGGCATTGTGGTCCTCGCGCAGCACGTCGTCGATGCCGACGTTCTTCGCGTGAAAGCGCCGGTAAGCCTGGTCGATGTTGTCGGCGTCCGCGGCCGTGGCGCCGAAGACGATCGTCACGAAGTTCGATCGCAGATGGGCCCTCAGGGCTCCACCGGTGGCAGTCGTCGCGACGAAGTCGAGCGGGCCACCGATCCGGAGGTGCTTCGCGCTCAGGCAGGCCTGCGTCTTCGGCAGAGAGTAGAAGCGCGAGCCGCCGGAGCCGCAGGCCGCGACGAGCAGGACGAACGGCGCTGCGCTGAGGAGGATCGGCTTCACGGCGGGTCAGTCTAGGGGGAGCAGCGGCTCCCCCACCAGACTGCGTCCCGCTACGCTTCCGCGCGCCGTGGCCGCCGCCGACGCCGACCGGAGACTCGAGACGTACGCCCGGCTCGCCGTGCGCGTGGGCCTCAACCTCCAGCCGGGGCAAACGCTCGGGATCAACGCGCTGATCGAGCATGCGCCGCTCGCGCGCGCGATCGCGCGAGCGGCGTATGAAGCCGGAGCCCGGTTCGTGGATGTCTTCTACTCAGACCAGCACGTGAGGCGGGCGCACATCGCCGAGGCGGCCGAGTCCCAACTCGGCTACTCCCCGCCGTGGCTCGTCACGCGGCTGCGCTCACTCGGCGAGGTCGGCGGTGCCCTTGCGGCGATCACCGGCAATCCGGAGCCCGAGCTCTACGCAGATCTCGACGGCGAGCGCGTCGGCAAGGCACGCATGCGCGAGGTGGCCGAGGAGTCGCTGAAGCTGACCGACGGCCTCTGCAACTGGACGATCGTCGCATACCCGAACGGCGGCTGGGCGCAAACAGTGCTCGGGGAGCCGGACGTCGAGCGCCTGTGGGCGGCCGTCGCCACCGCGGTCCGCCTCGACGAGCCCGACCCGGTCGCGGCCTGGCGTGAGCACATCGCGCGGCTCCAGCAGCGCGCGCAGTCGCTGAACGAGCGGCGCTTCGACCACCTTCGCTATCGCGGGCCGGGCACCGACCTGACGATCGGCCTCCATCCCGATTCCCAGTGGCAGGCGGCGCTCGACGAGTCGCGCGGCATCGAGCACGTGGCGAACATGCCGACCGAAGAGGTGTTCACGACCCCGGACGCGCGGCGCGTCGAAGGGACCGTGCGCTCGACGCTGCCGCTCCAGATCCAGGGCAACATCGTGCGCGATCTCGAGGTTCGCTTCGAGGGCGGTCGTGCGGTCGAGATCCGGGCCGGATCGGGCGAGGAGGTCATGCGCACGCACGCGGCGATCGACGACGGAGCCTCACGCCTAGGCGAGGTGGCGCTCGTCGACGGGCACTCACGCGTCGGGCAGACAGGCCTCGTCTTCTACGACACGCTGTTCGACGAGAACGCGTCCTCGCACATCGCGCTCGGCGCGTCGATCGTGCAGGCGATCCCGGGCGCGTCGGAGCAGACAGTCGAGGAGCGCCATGAGCGCGGCGTCAACCACTCGTCGATCCACACCGATTTCATGATCGGCTCGAACGAGCTCGAAGTCGACGGCATCACCGCCGACGGCGAGGCGGTGCCGATCTTGCGCAACGGCGACTGGCTGCTCTAGATGAGAACCGAACAGTCGGGACGGTCGGATTCGAACCGACGGCTTCCGCCTCCCAAAGGCGGCGCTCTGCCAGGCTGAGCTACGTCCCGCTCCCCGCAGTGTAGGCAGGTAGGTTCGACGCCCGGTGAGCGAAGCCCCCTTTCCGGTCGAGCCGGCTCGCGTGCGTCGCCCCAGGCTGGGGTATGCGATGGCCGCGTCGGCCGCGGTGCTGTGGGGCGTGAACGGCGCCGTCTCGAAGACGATCCTCTCGACCGGGGTCTCGTCGGAGCGGCTTGCCCAGGTGCGCTCGCTCGGCGCGGCGCTCGGGCTCGTTGCGATCCTCGCCGTGACCGCGCCGGGCCGCCTCCGCCTGACTCGGCGCGAGCTGCCCTACCTGATCGTGTTCGGCGTCGCGGGTCTCGGGTTCGTGCAGTGGTTCTACTTCCTCGCCATCCACCGGCTGGACATCGGCATCGCCCTGCTGATCGAGTACCTGGCGCCGCTCATCGTCGCGCTCTGGGCGCGTTACGCCTACCACGAGCCGGTCAGGCGGCGCATCTGGGCCGCACTCGCGCT
>JALYLO010000155.1 GCA_030774175.1 Actinomycetota bacterium | reverse complement strand
CCCTTCAGCTCTTCGAGCGCGGCCACGAGAATCTCGTACGGGCCGCTGTACTCGCCGCGGATGTAGATGAAGACGTGCTGCGAGTCGATCGCGTGCGCGGTGATCAGACAGCCCTCGATGAAGCGGTGCGGCACCCGGGAGAGGATCTCGTTGTCCTTGAAGCTGCCCGGCTCCGACTCGTCCGCGTTGACGACCAGGTAGTGCGGCTTGGGCAGCTGCTCCTTCGACGGGACGAATGACCACTTGCGGCCGGCGGGGAAGAACGCGCCGCCGCGTCCGCGCAGCTCCGAAGTGATCAGCTCCTCGGTGACGGCCTCCGGCGTCATCGCGCGCGCCTTCGCGAGCCCGGTATAGCCGCCCGTCGTCTCGTATTCGGCGAGCTCAACCGTCGCGTTCTCGAGGACGATGCTAGGCATCCGCCCTCAAATCCGCTCGCAGTTCCTCGACGATCGTCGGGACGTGCTCCGCCTTGACGTGTGTGCGGTACTGGTGGTCGATCGAGACGATCGTCGCCCAGCCGCAGCCGCCGAGGCACTCGACGGCGCGCAGCGTGACTTTGCCGTCGGGGCTCGTCTCGCCGGCGAGGCACCCGAGCTCGGATTCGAACGCCTCGACTACCTGCTGTGCGCCGACGACTGCGCACGAGACGTTGGTGCAGACCTCGACGAGGTGCTCGCCGACCGGCGACAGGTGCAACTGGTCGTAGTACGAGGCGATCGACTTTACGTACGCCGGCGTCTCCTCGAGCGCGTCGGCGACGTCGCGGAGCACGTCGGGCGAGAGCCAGCCGTGTTCCTCCTGCGCGAGGCGCAGGGCGGGCAGCACCGCGCTCTGCGAACCCTCTGGGTACTTCGCACGCTCAGTCTGAATCCGCTCGTTAAGCGAATTGCTCAGCGGCTCCGTCGAGCCTCCGCCGGTCATCGGTCGACCTCGCCCATGACTGTGTCGAGCGAGCCGACGATCGCGATCATGTCGGCGATCAGCGCGTCCCGCATGCACGTCGCCGTTGCCTGAAGGGCAACGAACGACGGTGCGCGGAACTTCACGCGCCACGGCTTCGGGCCGCCGTCGGAGGCGATGTAACAGCCGAGCTCGCCGCGCGGCGACTCGATCGTGACGTACACCTCGCCCTCGGGGACGCGGAAGCCCTCGGTGACGATCTTGAAGTGGTGGATCAGCGACTCCATCGAGGTGTGGAGCTCGTGCCGTGGCGGCAGGACGACCTTCCGGTCGTCTGCGATCCAGGGTTCGCCGTCCATCCCTTCGAGCCGGTCGAGGCACTGCTCGACGATTCGCACCGACTCGCGCATCTCGCCCATGTGCACGCGGTAGCGCGCGTAGACGTCGCCCTCGGGGTAGACCGGCACACGGAAGTCGACCTGGTGGTAGGCGAGGTACGGCTCGACCTTGCGCAGGTCCCAGTCGACGCCCGATCCGCGCAGCACCGGGCCGGACTGGCCGAGCGCGATCGCGTCGGCGGCGGAGAGGAAGCCGACGCCCTGGGTTCGCTCGAGCCAGATCTTGTTGCGCGTCAGGAGCGTCTCGTAGTCGTCGACCGCCTTCGGCATCAGCTCGCAGAATTTCCGCGCCTCGGGATAGAAGCCGCGCGGGATGTCCTCGGCGAGGCCGCCGATCTGGAAGTACCGCGTGTGCATGCGATAGCCGGTCACCAGCTCGAACAGGTCGAGGATGGTCTCCCGCTCGCGGAACGCGTACCAGAACATCGAGATCGCTCCCAGCTCGAGCGCCGAGGTTCCGATCCACACGAGGTGCGAGTGGATGCGGTTCAGCTCGCACATCAGCGTGCGCATCCAGACGGCCTTCGGCGGGACCGGCAGGCCGAGCAGCTTCTCGACGGCCGCGACGAAGACGTACTCGTTGTTCTGGTACGAGACGTAGTCGATGCGCTCGGGGTACGTGACGCACTTCCACCAGGTCTTCGCCTCCATGTTCTTCTCGAAGCCCGTGTGGAGGTACCCGATCACCGCCTCGAGCCCTGTCACGTCCTCGCCGTAGAGATCGACGATCAGCC
>JALYLO010000154.1 GCA_030774175.1 Actinomycetota bacterium | reverse complement strand
GTGCCACGGCAGGCCGGTCTGGGCGCGCTGGACGAGGTAGAGGCCCGCGACCCAGATGACGAAGATCAGGACCGCCGGGACCGTGAGCCGGAAGTAGATCGCGCTCGGCGCGAGGCGCGTGCCGTCGACGACCACGGCGAGCAGCGCGACGACGAGCGCGCCCTCGACGACGAGCTGAAGTGACGCGGCGCGATAGGTGAAGGGCCGGTCGCGCACGCCGAAGCCGTCGAGGACGGCGAGCACGACCGTCTGGATCGCGATCCCTCCGAGGATGTTCCCGGTCGCGATGTCGAGGTTGTGCGCGAGCGCCGCGGTGACGACGATCGCGATCTCGGGCAGGTTGGTCGCGATCGCGAGCAGGATCGCGCCTCCGAGCGCCTCGTCGAAGCCGAGGCGCTTCGACAGGACGTCCGTCGTCGTCGCGAGCCGGACACCCGCGAGCCAAACGGCGGCCGCGGCGACGGCGAAGCCGAGGACGAGGAGCCCGAGCGCCACGGCTCGTCAGCTTACGGCGCCCCGAAGCACGCGTGCCCGCCGGTCAGAGCACGTACGGCACGAGCGCGAGCGCCCCCAGCGCGTACCAGGCGCCGAAGCAGATGCCGAACGCGCCGAAGGCCGGTACGACGCGCCCGAACGCTCGTTGGATCCGCGGCCGGCCGAGCGCGTAGCCGAAACCCGTCGAGAGAAGCGCCATCGAGATCGCCGTGCAACCGGCGAAGAGCGCCAGCGCGACGAGCGCGAGCGTGTGGCTGTGAATCGCCGCCAGCAGCAGCACGCCGACGCCGCCGCTGCCGCCGATCCCGTGCACGAGGCCGATCGCGAAGGCTTGCCACGGGGTCCGCTGCGGCGGCACCCGGAGGTGCGTGTGGTCGTGCGCGAATGCGCCGCGGCGCCAGCGCAGGAGCAGCCAGAGTGCGAGCGCCATGATCACGAGCCCGATCGTCACCTCGGCACTGCGTTCGACCTGCGGCGGCAGGTACGACTTCCAGAGCACGATCGGCACACCGAGCACGAGCAGGGACGAGGCGTGGCCGAGGCCCCAGCTGAGGCCGAGGCGCGTCGCCCCGCCCCGCCCGTTCGTGACGAGCGTCGTCACGGCCGCGAGATGGTCCGGATCGGTCGCGTGGCGCAGGCCGAGCAGAAGGGCGACCCCGACCACGATCACCAGGGTCGTCCCGTCCGAGAGATGGACGAGCCAGCTGTCGAGACCGAACATCAGAGGCTCACTTTCGGCAAAGCCCGCGCGACCATGGTCACGCCGCGGGGGCGAGCAGATAGCACGCGGTGACAAGGAGCAGCAGGTGCTTCACGAGGCAAGCCTCCTCAGGGTGGTGGTCCAGAGCACGGAGAAATGTGGGTTGAGGGCTGCCGCGCGGCGCGCCCACGGGCGCGGGTCGCGGCCGAGGCAGTGCTCGATCGCCGCGCGGTGGAAGAGCTTGGCGGCGTCCTGTGTGCCGAGCCGGAGCGCGAGCCTGGAGTAGTGCAGCGCCTCGCCGCAGCGGCCGTTGCGGGCGAGCGCCCACGCGAGGACGTCGTCTCCGTCGATCGAGGGCCGCTCGCGCTGCGCCTGCCGGGCCAGGGCCAGCGACGCGCGGAGGCGGATTCCGTGGTCGACGTCGAAGAGCGCCGTCTCGAGGTCGATCCGCACGCCGTTCGCGCGCAGCAGGCAACGAATCACCTCCTCGGTGGCGTACTGCAGGCGCGCCGCGCGCTCGTGCCCGGTCACGTGCAGCAGGTCGCCGTACAGACCGACGAACTGCGGCAGGGGGATCGTCTCGACCGCGCGCCGCTCGAGCACCGTGGCGCGCCGCGCGTCGCCCCGCGCGATCTCGACCTGAGCGAGCGCGTCGAGCGCGTAGACGTAGCCGGGGAACGTGCGCAGCGCCGAACGAAGATGAATCGCGGCGCCGTCGACCCGTCCGCGCCCGAGCTCGAGCTTGCCGAGCTGGGTCTCGGTCCACGCCAGCGGCTCGCGCTCGTCGGCGGCCGCGTCGCGCGCGAGCAGGAGCGCGTCGCGCGCGGCGTTCGAGTGCCCGAGCAGCTCGCGTGCGTAGGCGATGCGCGCGTACGACGAGACGCCCTGCTTCAGGCGCGCCATCGTGTCGAACGAGCGGAAGGCTTCGTGGTAACGGCCGAGCTCGAGGAGGGCGTCGCCGGTGACGCCGTAGTTGCGCGACGTGGTCGGTGAGACCTCGCGCGCCCGCCGTCCGAGCACGAGCGCGAGCGCGAACTGGTGGCGCGAGAGAGCGAGGGAGGCAAGGCCGCTCGTCGCCTCGAGGTCGCGGGGCGCGAAGCGCAGCGCACGCTGCAGCACGCCGCCCGACTTCGCGTAGTAGGAGGGGTCGCCGGTCTCGCGCGCCCGCTGTTGGTAGGCGAGGCCGAGCAGGTCGAGCCCGCGAACATCTTCGGGACGGGTGCGGAGGCCCGTTTGCAGCTGCTCTACAAGCGCCT
>JALYLO010000153.1 GCA_030774175.1 Actinomycetota bacterium | reverse complement strand
GGTCTCGCGGATTGTTTGAATCGCGCGCTCGCGCTTCTCGGGGTCGGCACCTGAAAACGAGATCAGCCGTGCGTACATCGGTTTCTCCTTCCGATCGCGGTCGCTCGCGATCCTACGGCCCACCGCCCCTCTGTTCAAGGATGAGCACGCGCCCGGTTCGTTTAACATCGCAGCCCGTTTTACATCGCTACGCCGCGAGGCCGACTGGACGCTCGGCGTCGATACGGAGCGTCCAGCCGGTTGGCTCAGACCGCGATCATCCTTTCAGCTCGTGGCCGAAGACGTTCCTTGCGACAACCCACGTCGCGAGGAAGGCGAACAGCGCGACACCAACTGCCGACGGAACGGTCGTGCTTTGTCCTACGCCCGACGCCCCATCAGAAGGCACGATGTCCGGACCGAAGATTGCGGCGAAAAGCACTGAAAGCCACATCGCAGCAATTGCCAGGGATGCCCACATCTCGGGGATAAGGAGCCGCCGCGACCAACGCGACCTCTCCTGCATCACCCTCGACGGCTCGTGAGGAATGGTCGTCATCTCGCGGTCAAGACGGCAGCGCACAAGCGGTGACCACGCGGTGACCACGACGGCCGTTCCGTCGCCAGCACTGCCAACGGAATGCGGCGCGAGGCCGCGTCGGAAGCGGGCAGAAGAGAGTGGGCGCACCTGGGATCGAACCAGGGACCTCTCGCGTGTGAAGCGAGCGCTCTCCCGCTGAGCTATGCGCCCGGGAAGGACCGCGGCACCGGTGAGGGATCCTTAGGGCTGCTTCCTCCCGGATCTGACCCGGTTCGGAATCTCACCGCGCCGCGGGCGAGGCCAGTGTAACCGCCGGATCTAGTGCTCCGTTCCGGAGGTTCCGTGATGATCCTGGCAGGCGAAAAGCAAGTCGGGCAAGGACGCAGGGAGCCCCGATAGCGGTGTTCTATCGGGGCGACCGAGGACACAGCCCGGCGCAGCTTTGCAGCCGCCAGGGCGCGCGAGACTTTCGGAACGGTGCACTATCTCTTGCTCGTGCTGTCGATGCAGTCCTTGATCGCGTTCAGTTCGACCTTCGAGATCTTCGCCGGCGGCGCGCCCTCGTACGGCGAGGCGTTGCCCCTGAAGTCGACGACACCGCTCTCGACGAGCGCGGTCGTCTTCGGGTTCTTCTTGGCCGCGACCGCTTTGGCCGCAGCCGCGTCCTTGTAGAAGGTCAGCGTGAAGCTCACGCCTGCCGGCGACTGGCCGTCGACCGACGTCAGGTTCGGCTGGACGAGGAAGTCCTGATCGTTCAGGCAGTTGCCGACGGAGATGCCGTTTGCGCCCTTGCCGCCGCTGGATGTCGTCCCACCGGCACTCTTGCCCCCACCGCCGCCACAGCCGGAAAGGACGCCCACGAGGGCGGCCAGGACGAGGAGCGGGGTGGTGGGCTTGGTCATCGCGGTCGGGGGCCCTTTCGAATTGAAGCGTGACGTCGCGAGGGTAGCGAGGTCGGCCGACTTGCGCAAAGTGGGATGTGCGCTCACAATAGGCCAGTTCCCCGTCGACGAGGAGGTGGTGCACCGATGAAGCGTGTCGTTTTCTCCCGCAGGTCCTGCGCCGCCGCCCGTCGCGCCCGCTCCTAGCAGTCGTTCCTGCAAGCTGCGCGCCTCGACGGGCCGTGTGCGCCCGTCCATCGTGTCGCATGCAAAGGAGCTTTGGTTGACTCTTCCGGTTACGGACTCGCTTCTCCACCGGCTCGGGTGGGACGACGGCTGGGAAGCCGCGTTCGCCGAGCACCGCGCCACAGGCCTCGTGCCTGCGCGCGTCGCAATCCAGCACAGGGGGGCCTACGACCTGCTCGCCGAGCAGGGCGAGCTGCGCGCGAGCGCCGCGAACCGCCTCGCGCGCACTGACGAGCTGCCGGCCGTCGGCGACTGGGTCGGGGTCGACCCGGAGACCGAGCTGATCGAGGCGGTGCTGCCGCGGCGGACGACGATCTCCCGCAAGGAGGTTTGGCAGGCGACTCGCGAGCAAGTGCTCGCAGCGAACGTCGACGTCGCGTTCCTCGTCCAGGCGTTGCCGCTCGACTTCAACGTCCGCCGGCTCGAGCGGTACCTCGCGATGGCGTGGGAGAGCGGCGCGCAACCAGTGGTGCTCCTCACGAAGACCGACCTCGTCGACGACGTCCAGCCCTTCCTCACCGACGTCGAGGGGGTGACGCTCGGCTCGTGCCCGGTCCTTGCGGTGTCGGCGCGCACCGGGGCAGGTCTCGGTGAGATGCTCGAATGGTTCGAGGGCAACCGCACGGCGGTGCTGCTCGGCTCGTCCGGCGTCGGCAAGTCGACGATCGTCAACACCCTCGCCGGGGAAGAGCTGCTCGCGACCCAGGAGGTGCGCGAGGACGACCAGCGCGGCCGCCACACCACGTCACGCCGCGAACTGATCCTGCTCCCGACCGGCGGCGTCGTTCTCGACACGCCGGGGATCCGCGAGCTTCAGCTCTGGGACGCCGACCTGGAGCAGACGTTCGGCGACATCGAGGAGGTGGCACGGCGCTGCCGGTTCTCCGACTGCGCCCACGACCGTGAGCCGGGCTGCGCGATCCGCCAGGCGCTCGCCGACGGGACGCTGCCGGCCGAGCGGTGGGAGAGCTACCGCAAGCTGCAGCGGGAGATGGAAGCGATCGAGGCGCGCCGAAACCACCTACTGCGACAGGAGCGCGTCCGCGAATACAAAATCCGAGCACGCGCGCAGAGGCCGAAGAAGAAGAAGTCCTGACCCCGCCCCGCGTCCGGGAGGACGCGGTCGAGTTGAGGCTGCCCGATCCCGCGCGCCGGTTCGGCGAGGTGGTGCTCGGGCAGGAGGCCGTGCGCCCGCGCCCCGGCCCGCCGTTTCACTGGCGGGACGGTGCGTGGCGGCTCGAGTTTCCACGTCCGGACGCCGACCGGCTCGAGTACCTGCTCGGGATCGACGGCGCGTTCGCGCCCGACCCGTCGAACCCGCTCCGCGCGCCGGGACCGTTCGGCGACAAGTCGGTGATCGAATGGCCGGAGTACGCCCCGCCGGCGTGGCTCGACTCGCTTGCCGACGCAGGCCCCGTGCGGGCCGTCGAGTTGCGCTGCCGCCGCCTCGTCGCGCGGGTCGAGGTCCTCGTCTACGCAACGCCGAAGCCCCCGGCGTCCGACGCCCCGCTGATCGTGGCCCACGACGGGCCCGAGTACGCGGCGTACTCGGGCCTGACGCGCTTCCTCGACGCCATGAGCTGGGAGGGGCGCATCCCGCCGCTCCGCGCGGCACTGATCCAGCCGGTCGACCGCAACGAGACCTACTCGGCATCGGCCCTCTACGCCGGAGCGCTCGTGCGCGAGCTGATGCCGGAGATCACGAGGCTCGCGCCGCATGGCAGGCGGATCGGGATGGGTGCAAGCCTGGGCGCGCTCGCGATGCTGCACGCCCACCGGCGCCACCCGCGGTCGTTCGACGCACTCCTGCTCCAGTCGGGAAGCTTCTTCCGGCAGCGCTCGGACAAGCAGGAATCGCAGTTCGGCCGCTACAACCGCATCACCCGCTTCGTCGGCACGGTCCTGCGCGGGATCGACGTCGAGCGGACGATCCCAGTCGCAATCACCTGCGGTACCGCCGAGGAGAACCACTCGAACAACCGCGCGGTCGCGGACGCGCTCCTCGCCCAGGGTTACGCGGCCTGGTTCGCGGAGATCCGTGACGGCCACACCTGGACCTGCTGGCGCGACGCGTTCGACCCGCATCTACCCGCGCTGATCGAGGCGGTTCTGTGATCCGCCGGGCGATCGAGGTCGACGGCGCGCATGTGCTCTCTTACGGCCACTACGGCCGGCCGGTCGTGGCGTTCCCGTCCGAGAACGGGCAGGTGCAGGACTGGGAGGATCGCGGGATGGTCGAGGCACTCGCCGAACTGCTCGACGCCGGGAGGATGAAGCTCTACTGCATCCCGTCGTTCGACAGCGAGAGCTGGACACGCGGGGACCTCGAGCTCGAAGAACGCGCACGCCGTCACGGCCACTACGAGTGGTGGATCTTCACGCGGCTCGTCGCGTTCGTGCAGTCCGACTCCAACACCTCGGAGCTGATCGCCACCGGCAGCTCGTTCGGCGCCTACCACGCGGCGAACTTCTGCCTGAAGCGTGCGGACCTCTTTCCCCTGGCGATCTGCATGAGCGGCGTCTACGACGTGTCGATACAAGGTGGAGGTGAGCGCGGAGAAGCCGTCTACTTCAACAATCCGATGGATTACGTCGCCAACCTGCACGGCGACCACCTGGCCTGGCTGCGCAACCAGGCGTCGCTGGTGCTCGTGTGTGGGCAGGGCCAGTGGGAGGACACGACCGGTGCCCTCGCCTCGACGAAGCAGTTCGGCTCGGTCCTGGCCGAGAAGGGGATCCGGCACGAGGTCGACCTTTGGGGCCACGACGTACCGCACGACTGGCCCTCTTGGCGGCGCCAGATCGCGCATCATCTCCCTCGGTTCCTGTGATGCGCCGTGGCTGAGCACACGATCGGGCTGCTCCTCGGCACCGAGGAGGACTGGCCCACCTCGTTCGAGGCGATCGTCGCCGGGCTGGGGACGGTCGACGGTCACAGCCTGAAGACCGAGCGGATCCAGAACGAGCCGTTCGACCTCCGATATCGGCCCCGTTACGCACTGGTCATCGATCGGCTCGCCTGGTGGTACGACCTGCCGCGCGCGTGGCTGAAGAAGGTCTCGCTGATGGACGACGTCTACCTCCTCAACAACCCCTTCACCTTCCAGGCGATGGAGAAGCACTCCGCGTACTGCGCGCTGATCCGGCTCGGCATCCGCGTGCCCGAGACGTGGCTGATCCCTCACAAGGTGCCGCCCGTGAACCCTCGCTTCCAGCCGACCGCAGAGCGGTACAACACCCCGTTCGACCTCGAGGCGATCGGCGCGGACGTCGGCTTCCCGCTCTTCATGAAACCCTTCGACGGCGGGCAGTGGGTCGGCGTCTCGCGCGTCGGCTCGCCTGAAGAGCTGCGCGCGCGCTACGACGAGTCGGGCGAGCGGATGATGCACCTACAGACCGCGCTCGAAGGGTTCGACGTCTTCGTGCGCTCGCTGTCGATCGGCGCCGAGACGATGGCGATGTGGTTCGACCCGTCGCAGCCGATGCACGCACGCTACGAGGTCAAACACGATTTTCTCTCGCCGGAACTGGGGGAGGAGATCATCTCGATCTCGCGTCTCGTGAACGCCTTCTTCCGCTGGGAGTTCAACTCGTGCGAGACGATCGTGAAGGACGGGGTTGCGTACCCGATCGACTATGCAAACGCGTCGCCCGACGTCGCCCTCACCTCGCTGCACTACTACTTCCCGTGGGCGATCACGGCGCTCGTGCGGTGGTCGGCGTTCTGCACGGTCACGCGGCGTGAGATGCGGATCAACCAGAACTCGCGCGACTACTTCGACTGGGGCGACCGGGCCGATCTCTCCTACGACGAGAAGCTCGCGAAGTACCGCGAGCTCGCAGACGACTACTTCCAGGTCGCTGCCTACGACGAGTTCTGCGCGACGCATCTGGCGCACCTCGACGAGCTCGCGCACTCGTGGTTCACCTCGACCACCTTCGACGACCTGCTCGTGGCGACGGTCCGGACGACGTTCCCCGCGCACGAGCACGAGCACTTCGTGGGGCATTACCGGGGGCTGCTCGCGGCGTGGGCCCGCGACAACGCGCAGTAGCGGCTTGACGTGCGCTACGGGCCCGCGGTAGAACACTCACCGCGGCATCTGCGGTCTCTGCGGTAGTCCATTTCAGAGACCAGGGAGGACCCGATGTCCAGCAGCACCATCCCCGCCGCCGCCGCCGCCGTCGTCAAGCTCGGCAAGCTGGCCGCGCGGCTCGACGTGCGAACGCTCTCGCTGGCGCGCTACGTCGACCGGGCGGAATTGCCGATTCCGCCCGCCGAGCTCGATTTGACCCCGAAGGTCCCGGAGTGGCCGATGTACGCCAACGACCGGATCGGCGACTGCACGACCGCGGCCGCGGGCCACATGATCGAGGCGTGGACGGCGGCTGGCCGCGGACGCGCGGTCGAGATCTCTGAGGGCTCCGTCCTCGACGCGTTCGATCGCGTCAAGCTCGTCGACCCGTTGACCGGGGAGGAGGGAGCAGTCGAGCTCGACGTGCTGCGCGACTGGCGCAAGCGCGGGATCGGCCGCCACCGGATCGGCGCGTTCGCGCGCGTCCCGTTGTACGACCACGACCTGGTGCGTGCCGCCACGTGGCTCTTCGGAGGTCTCTACCTCGGCCTTCAGTTGCCGCTCAGCGCTCAGGGACAGCGCACGTGGGACTGGCTCGGCCGGCTGACCGGGCCCGCGCGCCCGGGATCGTGGGGAGGTCATGCAGTGGACGTGGTGTGCTACGGCCCCGACACGCTCACGGTCGTGACCTGGGGACGGTTGCAGGAGCTGACGTGGGGGTTCTGGGACCGCTACTGCGATGAGGCCTATTGCATCCTCTCGCCGGACTTCCTCGACCGCGGCCACGCTCCGAACGGCTTCGAGCTGGAGGCACTGCGCGCCGACCTGGCGCTCGTGACTGCGTAACCTGAGCGGCGTGGCGGAGGCCGCGATCCTGGTCGTCGACGACGACGCGCCGATCCTGCGCATGCTCGGCCGGACGCTCTCGGCAGAGGGGTACAGGGTCGAGACGGCCGCCGACGGCGGCGAGGCGCTCGCCGCCGTCGAGCGTTCGACACCCGACCTCGTCGTGCTCGACGTGGGCCTGCCGGGCCTCGACGGCCTGGCTGTCTGCCGCCGGCTGCGCGGGAAGGGGCTCGCAACGCCCGTTCTCCTGCTGACGGCCCGCGACGCGATCGCCGACCGCGTCGCCGGGCTCGATGCGGGCGCCGACGACTATCTGGTCAAGCCGTTCGCGACGGACGAGCTGCTCGCCCGCGTGCGCGCGCTGCTGCGGCGCGGCATGGAGCCCGAGGAGCTGCTCGCCTTTGGCGACGTGACGCTCGAGCCGGGAACGCGCACAGCGCACCGCGCGGGGCGGCCGGTCCCGCTGAGCGCCCGCGAGGCCGACCTGCTCGCGCTGCTGCTGCGCCACTCCCGCCGGGTCGTCTCTCGCGAGCAGGCGATCGCGCAGCTGTGGCAGGGCGCAGCGACGGCGAACGTCGTCGACCGGTACGTGTCGAACCTGCGCCGCAAGCTCGGCGATCCGCCCCTGATCGACACCGTCCGCGGCGTGGGGTTCGTCCTCCGTCGATGAGCGTCCGCGTTCGCTCGATCCTCGCCGCCGCCTTCGCGACGATGATCGCTGTCGTCGTGCTCGGATCGGCCGTCGACCTCGTCGTCGCGCGCCACCTGCACAGCAGCCTCGACCGCACGCTGCGCTCGCGCGCGGTCGCGGTCGCGCAGCTGTCGGCGTCCGCTCCGGCCCTGCTGACCACCCCCGGCGCACTCGACTCGCCGGTCGGCGCCACCCAGGCGATGGTCGAGGTCGTCGATCGGAGAGGGCGCATCGTCGCGCGGTCGCTCTCGCTCGGCGGCCGCGTCCTGCCGAGCTCGCTCGCGCGGCAGACGATCGCGGGCGACTCGGGAAGTTACCGCACGATCCGGTTCGGCGGCGACGAGCTGCGCGTCTATGCGGCGCCGCTCGCAGAAGTCCCCGGACCGGCCGCGGGCGGCGCAGCCCTGGTTGCGGCCTCGACGGCGGACCTTTCCGACACACTCGGAGCGCTGCACGCGGCGACGCTGCTCGCGGCGCTCGCCGCCGCTGCGATCGGCGCGCTCGCCGTCGCCCTGCTGATGCGCAGCGCGCTCGGCCCGCTCGCGCGGCTTGCGCGTGCCGCCGGAGAGATCGAGCGCACGGGCGACTCGAAGCGACGCTTGCCCGACCCGCACCGATCCGACGAGGTCGGCGCGCTCGCTTCGACGCTGAACGCGATGCTCGACAGCCTCGACCGCTCTCGTGAGGCCGAACGGCGCTTCCTCGCCGACGCCTCGCACGAGCTGCGCACGCCGCTGACGGCGCTCCGCGGGAACGTCGCGCACCTCGCCCGCCACGGCTCGACGCCCGAGGTCGTGGCCGACCTCGAAGCGGACGCCGAGCGCCTTGCGCGGCTCGCCGACGACCTGCTCACGCTCTCGCGTGAGGAGGCCGACGCCCCGCCCGTCGAGGACGTCCGGCTCGACGAGCTCGCCCACGCCGCGGAGGCCGCCGACGTCACCGTTTCCGCGGTGCCGGTCACCGTGCGCGGCGACCGGGCCGCGCTCGAGCGCGCGCTCTCGAACCTCGTCGAGAACGCGCGCCGGCACGGGCCCGCGGGCGGACGTATCTCGGTGGATGCTGCAGAGCGAGACGGGCGCGCGCTGCTGTCGGTCTCCGACGAGGGGCCCGGAGTGCACCTGCTCGACCGCGACCACGCGTTCGACCGCTTCTGGCGCGCGCGACCGGACGGACGCGGCTCCGGCCTCGGCCTCTCGATCGTGCGGGCGACGGCCGAGCGGCACGGGGGGCGGGCGTTCGCCGAGGGCTCGCGCTTCACGATCGACCTGCCGGCCGTCAGGAAAGCTTCAGAGAGCTTCGGTAGACCTTCCGGCGAGGAACTCGAGAAAGGACTCCCGTGAAGAAGCTCCGCACCCTCCCGACCAGCCGCCTTGTTGCCGTCATCGCCGCCATCGCCATCGTGCTCGGGGCCGGCACCGCGATCGCCGTTGCGGCGGGAGGCAGCGGGCCCACGCCCCCCGAGAAGCCGCTCGCGCAGGCGTTGCACGACGCGCTCAGCGCCGGCGAGCCCAGCGGGATCACCGCGCGGATCTCCTTCACGAACAACCTCTTTCCCTCCGGGTCGCTCGTCGGCGCCACCGGCTCCGCACTGATGTCGGGGGCGACCGGCAGGCTCTGGCTGAACGGGAACGGCGGCCGCCTCGAGCTCCAGTCCGACGCCGGCGACGTGCAGGTCGTCTGGAGCGATGCGAAGGTGACGGTGTACGACGCCTCGTCGAACACGGCGTACACGGTCGACCTGCCGGCGCAGGCTGCGGGCGGGACGGCGACTCATACCGTCCCGACGCTCGACGAGATCTCGACGTTCCTCGGCGAGGTCGCCCAGCACTGGAACGTCTCCGGCGCACAACCGTCGAACGTCGCGGGCGAGGAGGCATACACGGTCGACATCTCGCCGAGCCACGACGGCGGTCTGCTCGGATCCGCCGAGCTCGCGTGGGATGCGGCGCACGGCGTGCCGCTGAAGGTCGCGATCTTCGCCCAGGGATCCTCGACGCCCGCGCTCGCTCTCGAGGCCACAGACATCTCGTTCGGCCCCGTGCCCGATTCCGACGTCACGGTCGCACCGCCGGCCGGCGCAAAGGTGGTCGACCTCTCCTCGCAGGCGACGGGCCAGGGAACGACCGGTTCGACCACGCCGCCTGTGACCGGGCTGGCAGCCGTGCAGGCAGCGGTCTCGTTCCCCGTCGTCGCACCCGACACGCTCGTCGGCCTGCCGCGCCAGGAGGTGACCGCCGTCGGCCCGCAGGACTCGAAGTCGGCGCTCGTGGTCTACGGACAGGGACTCGGCGCGATCGTCGTACTCGAGCGCGCGCATGACACCGGTGCAGCACAGTCGGGCCAGAGCTCGCCGCTCCAGGCGCTGCCGACCGTCTCGCTCGACGGCGTGACCGCGCACGAGCTCGCGACGCAGCTCGGGACCGTCCTTGGCTGGGACGGCGGCCAGGTGTCGTTTGTCCTCGCGGGCTCGCTGCCCTCCGGGGCGGCCGAGGCCGCAGCGCGCGCGCTCAAGTGACGGGCGCGGCGCCGGTCGAGGCGCGCGCGCTCGTCAAGCGCTACGGCGAGCTCGTCGCTGTCGACCACGTCGACCTGACGGTCGAGCGCGGCGACGTGTTCGGCTACCTCGGGCCGAACGGCGCCGGGAAGACGACGTCACTGCGGATGCTGCTCGGTCTGATCCGTCCCACGGAGGGCACGGCGCGGCTCTTCGGTCGCGACCCGATCGTGGACGGAGCGCGGGCGCTCGACGGCGTCGCCGGCTTCGTCGAGGGGCCTCGGTTCTACCCGTACCTGTCGGGTCTCAGAAACCTGCGGCTACTCGCCGATCTCGACGGTGGCTCGAGCGCGTCGCGCATCGAGGAGACGCTCGACATCGTGGAGTTGCGCGACCGCGCGAAGGACCGCGTCGGCGGCTACTCGCACGGCATGCGCCAGCGGCTCGGGATCGCCGCGTCGCTGCTGCGCGAGCCGAAGCTGCTGCTGCTCGACGAGCCGACGACCGGCCTCGACCCGGCCGGCATGCGCGACATGCGGCAGCTCGTGAAGCGGCTCGCGACCGAGGGAATCACGATCCTGCTCTCGAGCCATATCCTCGCCGAGGTCGAGGAGCTCTGCAACCGCGTGGCGATCATCCGCCGCGGGTCGATCATCTACGAGGGGCTGCTCCAGGAACTGCTGCGGAGCGCGGGCGGGACCTACCGCCTCAGCGTGACCGACGTGGAGCGCGCGCGGACGCTGCTCGTTGCCCGCGGGGTCGAGGGCGTGCAGGTCGTCGGAAGCGAGTTGCGCTTCCAGGCCGACGTCGACGCCGTCGAGGCTGCGACGGTCGCCCTCGGCCAGGCCGGGATCGGCATCTCGGCGCTCGTGCCGCACACGGCCACCCTCGAGGAGCTCTTCCTCGGCATGACCGAGCAGGAAGCCGCGTGACGCGCGTCTACAAATGGGAGGTGCTGAAGCTCCTCGCGCAGAAGCGGACCTACCTCGGTCTGGGCGCGGCGATGCTCGTGCCTCTCGTCTTCGTGGTCGTGCTCACGATCCAGACGGGCGGTCCCAACGACATCCCGCTCGGCCGCTACATTCGCCAGACCGGGCTCGCGACGCCGTTCGTCGTCCTCTTCTTCATGTCGATCTGGGCGTTCCCGTTGATCACGGCGCTCGTCGCCGGGGACGTCGTTGCGGCCGAGAGCCACAACGGGACCCTGAAGACCATCCTCACGCGCTCGCGCAACCGTGGCGAGATCTACGCGGGGAAGGTGCTGGCGACGTTCACGTACACACTCGTCGTGATCTTCGCCATGGGTACCGTCGGCGTCGTCGCCGCAAGCGTCGCCTGGGGGTTCAACGACCTCACGTCGCTCTCCGGGTCGACCGTGCACGCGTGGCACGGGCTCGGTTTGCTCGCAGCGAGCCTGGCGCTCTACGCGTGGCCGATGGCGGGCATCGCAGCGTTCGGGCTGCTGCTCTCGACCGTGACACGCAACAGCGCGGCGGCCGTCGTGGGGACGCTGATGTGGGCGCTCCTGATGCAACTGCTCGGCGTCCTGCCCGGGACCGAGTCGATCCGCCCCTACCTGCTCGGCACGCAGTTCCAGGCGTGGCACGGGTTCCTGCGCACGCCGGCCGACTGGGCCCCGGTGGTGCGCGCGCTCTGGGTGTGCGCCTTCTACGTCGCGATCCCGCTCGGGGCGGGTTATCTCGTGTTCCTGCGCAGCGACGTGGCGGGAGAGTAGGCCAGCAATGCCCGGCCGACGATCGCGGCTTCCGCGCCCGCGCCGGCGAGGGCTTCGACGTCTGCCGGCGAGCGAACGCCGCCGGCGGCCAGCACCCTGAGCCCCGCCGCTGCGGCCGTCCGAACCAGCTCGACGTCCGGCCCCGCGAGCGTGCCGTCACGGTCGATCGCCGTCACGAGCACGCGCGCGCCGTGCGCACGGTCGAGCGCCTCGAGGAACGAGAGACCTGCGGCCGCCGTCCAGCCCGCCGAACGAAGCTGGCCTTCTTGTACGTCGAGCGCGAGGACGAGCGCGTCGCCGAACGCCAGCCACGGAGTCGGGTCGGGCCAGGCCGCCGTCCCAACGACCACTCGGTCGGCGCCCGCATCGAGCAGCGCCCGCGCGTCGTCGAGCGACCGGATCCCGCCCGAGGCCTGCACGGGCGTGGGCGAGCAGCGTTCCACGACGGCCCGGACGAGCTCAGGTCGCACGCGACCCGAGCGCGCGCCGTCGAGGTCGACGAGATGGACGCGGACCGCGCCCGCCGCCACCCAGCGCTCGGCGAGTTCGATCGGGTCGTCGGCCCGCTCGACCACCGAGTCGTAATCGCCCCGATGGAGGCGCACGGCCTCGGCGCCGAGCACATCGACGGCCGGGATCACCGGAATCCTCTGGCTGAACCACATGCTCTCATGTTAGCGTGCTAACATGAATTACAACGATGGTGACCAGGAGCCGACACACATGGCGCACGAAGGAGATGCGGGAGCTCTTCGCGACGATCGAGTCGCTGGAGGGCCGCCCGGAGGTGGAAGCATTCTTCCGGGACCTCTGCACCCTGTCGGAGCTGGAGGCGATGGCGCATCGCTGGCAGGTGGCGCGGCTGCTGGAGCGCGGGCTTCCCTACCTGGAGATCGCGGAGCTGACGGGCGCCTCGACGACGACGGTCACGCGCGTGGCGCACTGGCTCAAGCACGGCGAAGGCGGATATCGGCTGGCGCTCGACCGCGCGGCGTCCTGAGGGTCGCGGTGCCGGCCAAGGGCCGGCTGCGCGAGCCCTCGATCTCGCTGCTCGACGACGCCGGCCTTGGCCCCGAGGAGCCGGGCGAGCGCGCGCTGGCGTTTCCCTGCAGAAATGCGCCCGTCGACGTGCTGCTCGTGCGCGCCGCCGACGTTCCGGAGTACGTGCAGGACGGCGTCGTCGACTGCGGGATCACCGGTGCCGACCTT
>JALYLO010000152.1 GCA_030774175.1 Actinomycetota bacterium | reverse complement strand
ACTCCCATTCGGCCTCGCGGCGGTTGATCCGGTCGCCGTACTCATCGAGCAGCTTCGCGTTCGACTCGTACCACTGCGGGCGCTCCCAGCCGGCCGCCTCGAAGAAGACGGCGCCGAGCTCCTGCTCGCGCGGGAAGAAGGGCGAGAGCCGGACCCGGCGGTTCGACTCCCACTGCTCGGCCGGGTGGACGATCCCGTAGGTCTTGTTGAAGCCCTCGGCCGCGCGCGCCTGCACGTGTTCCTTCGAACGCTGGTGCTCGTAGAAGCGCGCGATATCCGAGGACTGGAGGTCGATCTCCGACTCGCCGTTCGTCATCCACTCCGCCACCGCCTTGCCGACCCCAGGCCCTTCCTTCACCCAGACGGCAGCCGCTGACCAGAGGCCCTTGACCTCGGGCGTCTCGCCCAGCAGCGGCAGGCCGTCGGGCGTCAGCGAGAGGAGGCCGTTGATCGCGTACTTGATGCCGACCGACTCGTCGTTCAGCACCTCGGGGATCAGCTCGAGCGCGTCCTCCATCTGCTGCTGGAAGTCCTTCTCGGTGAACGGGAACTCCGTGGGCGAGAGCGCCGCCTCCTCGTTCGACGGAATGTCCTCCGGGTCGTGCAGGATCGGGCGGTGGGCGTACGAGCCGATCTCGAGCCCGCTCCCATCCTGACGCTCGTACATGTTCGTGTCCATGTCGCGCACGATCGGGAACTCGATCACGCCCTTCGTGTCCTTGAAGTGCGGCACGGGACCGACGTCGATCATCTGATGCACAGCCGGCGTCAGCGGGATCGACGCTCCAGCCATACGCGCGATCTTCGGGCTCCAGACGCCGCAGCAAACGACGATCACCTCGGTGGCGATGTCCCCCCGCGAGGTCTGGACCCCCTTGATGCGACCCCTCTCGACCTCGATGCCCAGCACCTCGGTGTTGGCGAACACGCTGAGCGCGCCCTTCGCCTGCGCGCGCTCGCGCATGATCGTGCCGGCGCGCAACGAGTCGACGATGCCGACCGACGGCGTGTAGAAGCCGCCGACGATCACGGACTCCTCGATGAAGGGAACGAGCTCCTTCACCTCGGCCGGCGTGATGAGGCGCACGTCCTCGATCCCCCACGCCTTCGCCGACGAGACACGCCGACGCAGCTCCTCCATGCGCTCCTCGGTCCGGGCGACTTCGATGCCGCCACTCTCGGTGAGGACGTCCAGCTCCTCGTACTGCCGGACGCTGTCGAGGGTCAGCTGAGTCATCTCCTTCGAGTGGTCGACGGGGAAGATGAAGTTCGAGGCGTGACCGGTGGATCCACCTGGGTTCGGGAGCGGGCCCTTGTCGAGCAGGACGAGCTCGGTCCAGCCGAGCTCCGCGAGGTGGTAGGCGAGGCTGTTCCCGACGATGCCGGCCCCGATCACGACCGCGCGCGCACTGGTCGGCAGCGGGGATGTCTCAGTCATATCGCTGATATATCACGATCAGCGGGCGAGGAGCACGCGCCTCATCGCCTCCTCGAAATGGTCGACATGGTCTCGCATGATCTGCGCCGCGACCTCGCCCTTTCCGAGCGCCACCGCCTCCAGCAGCGACCGGTGCTCGAGCACGGCCGCCTGGAGCTCCCCTGTCTCCTCGAGCGCGAGCATCCAGATGCGCAGCGCGAGCGCGTAATACTCGTCAAGCGTCGCCTCCAGAAAATGGTTGTGGGTGCAGCGATAGATCGTGCGATGGATCCGCTGGTCCAGCTGGATCAGCGCCTTGTCCCCACGACCCTTCTGGACGTCCAGCTCGTTCAGGAGCTCACCCAGCTGATCGAGATCGGCCTGCGTCGCCCGTTCCGCGGCCAGCCGCGCAGCTTCGGGCTCGAGGACTGCGCGCACCTCGCAGAGCCTGGCGAGATCGCGCACATCGACGGTCGCCACGAAGATGCCCCGGCGCGGATAGACCTCGACCAGCTTCTCCTGAGCAAGCCGGCGCAGCGCTTCGCGCACGGGCGTCCGGCCGATCGCCAGCCGCGCGGTCAGCTCCCGCTCGTTGATCACCGCGCCGGGCGCGAGGTCGAGTGTGACGATCAACTCCCGGATCGCGTGGAAGGCCTGGTCCGCGAGCGAGACGGCCTCACCGGTCGGCGGGAGCAGAGGGCGAGCTGGGCCTGCCCTAGCCACGGAGATATATTACTCGTATCCTCCGCGTCGAGTCAGACGACGAAAGGACGGGAAGTGGAGACGACGATGCCCTCGTCGCTGGAGATCGCGCAGCAGGCACAGCTCCGGCCAATTACCGAGATCGCCGCGGCAACCGGCCTCGATCCCGACGAGGTCGAGCCGTACGGCCGTTATAAGGCGAAGATCGATCTCGGCGTGCTGGATCGCCTCTCGGGGAACGCCGACGGCAAGCTGATCGACGTCGCGGCGATCACGCCGACCAAGGCGGGCGAAGGCAAGACGACGACGTCGGTCTCGCTCACGCAGGGCCTCGGGCACATCGGCAGGCAGGTCGCCCTCTGCCTGCGCGAGGCTTCGCTGGGACCCGTCTTCGGCATCAAGGGGGGCGCCGCCGGCGGCGGCTACGCGCAGGTCGTCCCGATGGAGGATCTGAATCTGCACTTCACCGGCGACATCCACGCCATCGGCGCGGCCAACAACCTGCTTGCCGCGATGATCGATGCACACATCCTGCACGGCAACAAGTTGAGCCTCGATCCGCTTTCGATCAGCTGGCGCCGCTGCATCGACATCAACGACCGCGCGCTGCGCGACGTCGTGATCGGTCTGGGCGGCAAGGCCAACGGCTACCCGCGGCAGACGGGCTTCGACATCACGGCGGCGTCCGAGGTGATGGCGATCGCCGCAGTCGCCTCGGACCTCCAGGACCTGCGAGCGCGACTCGGCGCGATCACGGTCGGCCAGACGTACGAGGGAGAGCCCGTGACCGCGGAGCAGCTGCGGGCCGCGGGCTCGATGGCCGTGCTCCTGAAGGAGACGATCAAGCCGAACCTCGTGCAGACGCTCGAAGGCCAGCCGGCCTTCGTCCACTGCGGACCATTCGCGAACATCGCCCACGGGAACAACTCCGTCGTGGCCGACCGGGTCGCCCTGAAGCTCGCGGACTACGTCGTCACGGAGAGCGGCTTCGGGTCCGATATGGGCATGGAGAAGTTCTTCGACATCGTCTGCCGGCTGGGCAACCTCCGCCCGGACGCCGTCGTGCTCGTCGCCACCGTCAAGGCGCTGAAGCATCACGCGGGCGATCCGGACGGGGGCACCGACGCGGTCGAGATCGGCGGCGCAAACCTCGCACGCCACCTCGCGATCGTGCGGGAGTTCGGGCTGAACGCCGTCGTGGCCGTGAACCGCTTCCCCGGCGACCTGGACGAGGAGATCGAGCTCGTGAGGCGGATCGCGCTGGAGCACGGCGCCTATGCCGCCGAGGTCAACGACGGCTTCACCCATGGAGGCGCCGGCGCCGCGGCGCTGGCCGAGGCTGTGGTCGCCGCGGCGGACGAGCCCGTCGGCTT
>JALYLO010000151.1 GCA_030774175.1 Actinomycetota bacterium | reverse complement strand
GTGGCGTCGGCGATCGCGAACGGGACGTTGAGTATCCGCGCGAGCGTCTGCGCGAGATGCGTCTTGCCGCAGCCGGTGGGGCCGAGCAGCAGGATGTTCGACTTCTGCAGCTCGACCTCGCCGTCCTCGGCGCCCATCTGCACGCGCTTGTAGTGGTTGTAGACCGCGACCGACAGCGTGCGCTTCGCCTCTTCCTGGGAGACGACGTATTCGTTCAGCGCGCCGTAGATCTCGGTCGGGCGTGGAAGGTTCTCGAGGTCGAGCGAGCTCGGGGCGGTCAGCTCCTCATCGATGATCTCGTTGCAGAGATCGATGCATTCGTCGCAGATGTAGACGCCGGGACCGGCGATGAGCTTCTTGACTTGCCGCTGCGACTTGCCGCAGAAGCTGCAGAGAAGCTGTTCGTTTCCTTCGCTCGCGCGCGCCATCCCGTGTCTCCTTTTACCCCGAATTCACTCAAACGGCCACCCCAACCGTATTAAGCAGCGGCCTCAGTGCGGGTCATATCGCGGTTTGTGATCACCGTATCGATGATCCCGTAGTCGACCGCCTCCGGCGGACTCAGGAAGAAATCCCTCTCCATATCACGCGAAATATCCTCCTGGGACTTGCCGGTGTGGTGGGCGTAGATCTCCTCCAGGCGGCGCTTGAGGCCGATCACCTCGCGGGCCTGGATTTCGATATCGGTGCCCTGCCCCTGGAACCCGCCGGACACCTGGTGGATCAGGATTCGTGAGTTCGGCAGCGACATCCGCTTCCCTTTCGCGCCCCCGGCGAGCAGCAGCGATCCCATGCTCATCGCGATGCCGACGCAGATCGTCTGGATGTCCGGCTTGACGAACTGCATGGTGTCGTAGATAGCGAGGCCGGCATACACGGAGCCCCCGGGTGAGTTGATGTAGAGGTAGATGTCCTTGTCGGGGTCCTCGGATTCCAGATGCAAGAGCTGAGCGATGATCAGGTTCGCGATCTGGTCGTCGACCGGTGTCCCGAGGAACACGATGCGCTCGGCGAGCAGGCGCGAATAGATGTCGAAGGCGCGCTCGCCGCGCGAGGTCTGCTCGACCACCATGGGGATCAAAGGCATCTCGTCACTCCTTGCTGCCGGGGGTCCAAAGTTTCGGGGTCTCCGCCGGCTGCTCCTGCTCCGGCGTCCAGATCGCCTCGCGGGCTTCGTGCAGGTCCGGGGCGATGGGCTTGACCTCGGCCGCGACGCGGTCGAGCGCCATCTTCAGGCGGATGTCGTCGCGGACGCGGTCGGCGCCGCCCTCGGCGACGAACTGCTCGATGTCCTCCTCTGTCTCGCCGGCCGTCCGCAGCTCCTCGCGGATCTCGTCGTCCGAGACCTGGATTCCGAGTTTGTCGGCGACCGCCTCCAGCACGAGCTCGCGTGCGACCGACAGCTCCGCCTCCGCACGGAGGCGGCCCTCGAGCACGTCGGGGGTCTGGCCCGTCAGCTGGAGGTAGGCGTTCGCGTCGATGCCGCGCGCCTGAAGGCTGCGAGCGAGCCCGGTCAGCAGCTCGCGCGTCCGCGCCTCGACGAGCGGCCCGGCTGCGCGGAACTTCGTTGCCTTCACGAGCTCGTCGACTGCCGCCGCGCGGAACAGTCCGTCGAGCTCCTCGTCGATTTGCGCACGCAGCCGGCCTTCGATCTCGGCCTTCAGCTCGTCGAGCGTGTCGAACTCCGAGGCCGCCTTGGCGAGGTCGTCGTCGAGCGGAGGGACGACGCGCTCCTTCAGCTCCTTGAGCGTGACGGTCACGTTGCGGCGCGCGCCGTCCGCGACCTCGTATGCGATCTCACGACTCTCACCGGGCGAGAGGCCGCGGATTCCGTTCTCGATCTCCTCCACCAGCCGCTCCGACCCGAGGTCGACGACGTAGTCGCGCTGTGCGGAACCGTCTTCGGCGATCAGGTCGACGACGGCGGTGTCAGTGTCCTGCGCGGGGCGACCTTCGGCCGGGACGAGCTCGCCGACTGTTTTCTGGAGCGCCTCGAGCTCGGCCTGCACCGCTTCAGCGGGCACCTCGGCCTCGTGCCTCGGCACCTCGAGCTGTGACCAGTCCGCAGGCTCCGGTCTCGGCTGCACCTCGACCGTGGCCGAGAAGCGCCAGTTCTCGCTCTCGCTTGCCGGCAGCTCGTACTCGTACTCCGGCTGGGCGACCGGATTCACGCGCGCGCGGGTCGCCGCGTTCCAGAACCAGCCGCCAATGTGACTCTCGACAGCCTCGGAGTAGAGGCGCTCCTTGCCCACCCGCTGGAGCAGGATCGGCATCGGCACCTTCCCCTTCCGGAAGCCCGGGATGCGCACGCTCGAGGCAAGGTCGTTCGCGGCGTGCTCGACGGCGTGATGGACATCGTCCGCCGGGACGTCGACGGTCAGCTTGACCTTGTCGTCCGAGAGCTGTTCGACCGCGGGATTCATCAGACCGGGCCATTGAACCAGACCTGTACGTTGCTGGGCTGTGGACGTCGAGGCCGCCATCCGCTCCCGGAGGACGCACAAGCAGTTCGGACGGGAGGCGGTGGCCCAGACGACGGTGCGCGAGCTCCTCGACCTCGCGCGATTCGCACCGAACCACAAGCTGACCCAGCCTTGGCGCTTCCGCCTCCTCGGCGAGGAGACCCGGCGGCTGCTGAACGACACGGTCGGCGAGAAGGAGGCGATGAAGCTGGGGCGCGCGCCGACGCTCGTCCTGGCTACGGCAGTCCTCTCCGGCGACCCGCTCACCGACGAGGAAGACCTCCACGCAACGGCCTGTGCGGTCTACGCAGTCCTGCTCGCGGCGACCGGCCGCGGCCTTGCCTCGTACTGGCGGACACCGGCCGCATTCGGCGCGCAGGCGGTGCGCGACCTGCTCGGACTCGACGCCGGCGAGAGGGTCGTCGGCCTGATCCATCTCGGCCCCGCAGCCAGCGAGCCGCCGCCGAGGGAGCGGCTCGGCCTCGACGCGGTCCTCGACGTCCTGCCCTGAAGGACTCGGGACGGCCGGGGCGATGCGTGATCTGACCCGTCGCGTTCGTGCGGCCCATGCCGACGCATGGGAGCTCGAGGGGCGTGTCCGGGAGCCGTTCGGAGGTGGTACGGCGCGCGTGCGCGGCGCGCGCTTGATGGCATCTGGAATCGCCGAGGCGAAGTGGAACAACGCCGACATCACGGATCAGTCCGCCGACGTCGACGCGATCCGTGCGTGGTACGGGTCGCGCGGGATGCCGTGGGGGCTGCGGGTTCCGCTCGAGATCGACCTCGCTGTCGGCGAGCCGCTGTTCGTCAAGCGTTGCGTCGCCGTGCTTTCCGGCGGATTGCCGAGCACAAGTCGCGCCTCCGTGTCCGTCGGCCGCGAGCGCGATACGACGTCGTACGCGGCCCTCGAAGCGTCGGCGTTTGGCTACGAGGAATCGGCAGCCCGCGTCTGGGTCGGGCCGCAATTCACCCATCACGGCTTCCGACATTGGGTCGCCACCGCGGCTGGGTCCCCCCTGGCGATTGGAACCACCGTCCGCACCGATGGCGACGCCGGCGCCGCCGTGTACCTCACGGGGCTCGCCCGCCTGCCCGGCGCGCCCGTCGAGGCATTGCAGACGTTGGTGGACGTCGCCACCGCCGACGCGTTCGCTTCGGGCGCCGCGTTCGTCCACGCAAATCCCGAGAGCGCAGAAGAAGACGAGATCCTCGCCCACCACAACCCTGTCGAGGTACCCGGATTCCTGATTCGCGTCAGCTGCGGCTGACCTCTCGAGCTGATCCGGAACTCTCGATGTAGCTGTTCAGATGCGGGCGAGAGGAGTCGAACCTCCAAGAGCCGAAGCCCACCGGGACCTAAACCCGGCGCGTCTGCCAGTTCCGCCACACCCGCGGGTGGTTGACAGCGTAACGGTCGGGGCACCGGGTGCCCATGAGCGAAGAACACGATCGGATTACAAGCCGGCCTGCCGCCCTCCCTGCTCGCCTTCCTCGCCTCGCCTGCTGCCTACCATTCGGTCCCGCCGCATGGCTCCTACCGTCACAGCGGCCCCGGGTGGAATCGAACCACCGCACGGAGCTTCGAAGGCTCCCGCTCTGTCCTCTGAGCTACGGGGCCGAACTCATTCAGCTTAGCGCCGGGCGGATTGGAGGGGGACGAGCGGACCGAGTTCCTCGATCTCGTAGCCCTGCGGATAGCTGCGGTGCTTCTCGAGCGTGCGCAGCCGGGGCTTGCGACGCGGCGGGAGGTACCGCACCGCGCGCGAACGAGCGCGGATGCCCGCCTGGGCGAGCCGCCGCAGACGCGGCGACGGGTGCGGGAAGCCGAGCGCGTCGAGCAGCGGTTCGTCGAGGAGCGCGTAGACGAACTGGCGTCCGGCCGGCTTCGGCAGGCCGGGGAACCAGTCGAGGAACATGTCGCGCGTTGCAGACGCGACCCGATGCCCTGCGTCGGTGTAGCCAAAGCGCTCACGCTCGAACTCGACGTTGAAGCGCTCGAGGTCGTCGTAGCGGTCCGGGATGTCGCGGATCGCCATCCGCTTGCCGACCTCGCGCCAGAAGAAAAACGTGGCGAGCTTCTCGGTCTCGAGTAGCGGCCGCCATCCGAAGCGGGCGTTCCAGCGAATCGGTTCGAAGACCATCGTCGAGAGCACGTAGAGAAAATCCTCGTTGGAGATCTGAAAGCGACCGTGCACCTGGTTCATGCGGCGAATCGCCCGGCGGCCGAGGTCGTTGTCGTAGCCGAACTCGCAGAATGCCGAGATCAGGATCTGCGTGTCGTCGTAGCGCTTCTGCGCGCGCTCGGTGAACTCGCCGGTCGAGTCGAGCAACGTGGCGATCGACGGGACCGCGTAGGTGCGATAGAAGGCGAGCTCGAGCGAGCGCTGCGTGTCCCACGGGAACTCGAGGCTCGCGTCGATGAAAACGACCCGCTCAGCATCACGCTCGGGGTCGAGCGTCGCGATCTCACGCAGCGGGCGGCTCACGCTCGCACCATAGAGGCCGGAACGCGAATCGCGGACCCCTCGATGAGATGATGCGTGGAGACCACGAATCGGAAAACGGAGGGCGACATGGCCGTGAAGCTCCACCGCTGTCCCATCATCTGGGCCAAGCTGAAAGGACACCCTTGCTGGAAGGTGCAGAAGGCGCTCGACGCCGCCGGCGTGGAGTACGAGGTCGTCCCCGGCCCGTGGCCGCGACGGGCGAACCGCCACGCCCTCCGCGAAGGCACCGGCCAGGTGCTCTATCCCGCGATCCAGTTCGAGGACGGGACCTGGTATCGGGAGGAGTCGAACGAGATGGAGAGGGTGATCCGCGAGGGCCGGTTGATGGAGCAGGACATCGGTCACCCGGCGGAACCCGCCGCGACTTAGGGCATTGAGCGTGAGACCAACGATCTAGACTCGAAACGGTGGAGACCCGAGAGGCCGCGCAACGGTGGGCGGACGTTTGGGAGCGCGGCTGGCGCGAGCACGACGCCGACGCGATCGCCGCACTGTATGCCGAGGGTTCGTCGTGGCAGCAGCATCCGTTTCGTGAGCCCGAACCCGGCTATCTCACCCGCGTCTTCGACGAGGAGGAGTCGGCCCGATGCCAGTTCGAAACGCCGATCGTCGACGGGGATCGCGCCGCGGTGCCGTGGAGCGGGCAGACAACCCTCGTCGACGGCGGCGCCGAGGACCTCGTCGGCGTGTCGCTTCTGCGCTTTGACGCCACCGGGCTCGTCCTCGAACAGCGCGACGTGTGGGTCGGCCGCTAAGGGCCAGTCCCGCCTACGATTCCGCGCGCTGCCAGATTGCAAGCAGCGAGTCGGCGAGACGCTCGGGCTCGATCCGGTGTGGCGGGTCGAAATGGTGACGGTCAGGAAACGTTTCGACCGTGAAGTCCGGCAAGATCGCGCCCAGCCGTTCCGCCATGCGGGCGAAGTAGTCGGGGTTGCTCCGGCCGCCGAGTGCGAAGTAGACGGGTCGGTCGAACGCACCCAACGCCTCGAGGTCGAGGTGGGCGTTGTCGAA
>JALYLO010000150.1 GCA_030774175.1 Actinomycetota bacterium | reverse complement strand
CTGCGCCGCACTGGGCGAGCGCCTCGACCATCTTCACGCCCGGCATGATCGGGTTGCCGGGGAAGTGCCCGGCGCAGTCCTCCTCGGTGACGGTCTTGCGCGCGACGACGCGCTCGCCGGGAACGAGTTCGATCACCTCGTCGATCAGCAGCATCGGGTGGCGGTGCGGAATGACCGCCTCGATGGCGGCCCTGTCGAGCAGCACCTTCGTCATGCAGATAGCTGCTCCGCGAGGGCGATCCGGCCGCGGTGCGCGTAGCATTTGGCCGTGCCGACCGGCATGCCGGTTGCGGCCGAGATGTCGACGAACGAGACGTCGAACGCGTCCTTCAAGGTGACGACGGTGGCCTGTGCAGCGGGAAGCTCGGCGAGCGAACGTCGGAGCTCGCGACGCATCTCCGCTGCGGCAAGCGCGGCGGCGGGATCGGCGTCGGAGGCGACGCGCCTGTCCTCGAGCAGCGGCTCGGTTCGGCGCTCGGCGGCCCAGCGGGCCTGTGCGACGTCCTTGCACGTGTTCACGGTCAGGCGGTACAGCCACGTGGAGAACTGCGCCTGACCGCGGAACTGCCCGACGCGCTGCACGAGCTTCACGAGCGATTCCTGTGCGGCGTCGCGTGCATCCTCGGGATCGCGCAGCACGTGCAGCGCAATCCGTTGCACCCGGTCGGCGTGGCGCTCGCAGAGCGCCGCGAGGGCGAGCCGATCTCCGTCTTTGGCGCGACGCACGAGAATGGGATCCGAAAGCCTCTCGTAGACGAGCGGCCCGTCGGACCGCAGGTCTCGAATCGTTGGACGGGCTCGGCGGGCCGGAGGTTGCACGGGTTTACTCTAGACCTCGTGCGGCTGACACCCGACGTCGTGCTGCCCGCGCTGCGCGGTGCCTACGGCCGCGAGTACCACTGGGCCGCCGAGACGGCGACCACTCAGCGGATGCTTCCGGAGACCGCCGGGCACGGGGCCGTCGCGCTCGCGGAGACACAGAGCGAGGGACGAGGCAGGCTCGGCCGCACGTGGGTCGACTCGGGCCTGATGCTCTCGGTGGCCCTCTACCCGCCGCCGCCGGTTGCGCGCTGGCCGGAACTGACGGTCGTCGCGGCCCGTGCAGTCGCAGACGCCATCGGAGCGGGGGCGCACGTCAAGCACCCGAACGACGTGCTGGTCGACGGGCGGAAGGCCGCGGGCGTCCTCGCCGAGGCCGGCGAGCGCGTCGTCGTTGGGATCGGCATCAACGTGGGACGCGCCGCATGGCCCGGCGCCGGCTGGGTGGAGCGCGACCGACTCGACCTGCTCGTCGACGTCCTCGCCCGGCTCGAGCGCGGCTACGAGGAGTGGCTCACGGACCGGTGACGACGGCGGAGATGTTGCCGGCGAGGTCCTGCGCCTCTGCCGAGAGCTGATACACGGCGCCCTGCACTCCGATCGTGAACACCCCCTTTCCCTCGCCCTGCACGATCCGTTTCTTCTGGTTGACGAGAATCGTCACGGTTGCGGGCTCGTCGAGCGTGAACATCAGCGCGCGCGCGTCCAGGATCGAGAGCACCGGCGGAGTGGTGTCGATCGTGAGCGGCAATGAGAGCTGGATATCACCGAGCTGGTCGGTGACCGTGACGACCGCGATGTAGTCGCCGTCCGGGAGCGCAGCGCCGTCCGACGTGCCGTCCCAGACGAGGGTGTGCGGGCCGATCCCGAGTTGGCCCTGGAACGGCGTGGCGACGACCGCGCCTAACTGCTCGATGTCGAGCCGCACCGGCACGTTCTGGGCCAGCATGAACGAGAAGGTCGTGGTGTCGGCCACCCCGTCCGCGTTCGGCGAGATCACGCGGGGCAGTGCGTCCAGCGCGGCGAGCGTGCGGTCGACCACCATCACGACCGACTTCGTCACGGACCTCGGCCCCGCCGGCGCCGTGGCGGTCACGACCATGCGATACCGGCCGTCGGGCAGCACGTGCGCGCCCCACTCGAACGAGTTGTTGCCGGCGAGACGGTGCTCATTGATCAGCGTCAGGAGCGGCGCCCCGCCTTCGTCGAGCACCCGCGCGATCACCTGGGCGGGGCCGCCGAGTGTGAAGCTCACCGTGGCCGAGTCATCGCTGCCGTCCGAGTTCGGCGTGATGACGCTCGGTGTCGCCGCGAGATTCGTGAGGGAAACCGTGGGTGGCGGCACGGGGCGGCTGACGCCGATCGTCCCCGTCGCGGCAAGACTGCCCGGCGAGCTGATCGTCCACCTGTAGAGGCCCTTGCCGGCGACGAGCGACCCCCAGGTCCAGTCGACGATCGGGCCCGTGCCCGCACCGGTGGCGGCGGTGTGCCCGAACTGGTCGACAACGGCCACCGTCCACGGCAGCGCGGACGACACCCGCGCCTGGAATCGAATCGGGCCCCCGAGCGCGCCCGACACGGTCGGCGAGTAGAGCTTCGGCAGCCCGGCCGCGCCGATCCGTTTCGCGAGGCCCGGGAGGAGGCGATAGGCGGCGCTGCCCGGGCATTCGCTCGGGCCGGTGTCGCGGTGGCCGGAGACCGCGCGTAGGGTCACGATGGTGCCTGACTTGAACTTGGCATTGCCGCCCGAGGTGTAGACGACGGTGGACAGCGGATCGACGTGAGCGACGTCGAGCCGCCAGGCAGCGAGCGCCACCAGCGCATCCTGCTGCGCCTTCGGCGGTGTGGCCACGGAGAAGTTGCCGATCAGCGCCACGCCGGCGGTGCCGCTGTTGAAGCCCGCCGAGTGCGCGCCGACGACGTTGCGGTCGATGCCCCCGCCGCGGCCTTCGTAGACCGTGCCGAAGCGGTCGACGAGAAAGTTGTAGCCGATGTCGTTCCAGCCGTTCCCCTCCACGTGGTACACCTCGATCCCCCGGACGATGGCGGCAGCCTGCGCCGGGGAGTACGCATTCGAGCCTGCGGTGTGGTGCACGACGAGCAAACGCACCGCCGGCGCGTACGTGGGCTTCGCGCGGACGATCTCCTCATCGGCGCCCCAGCCGGAGCGCGGCACGATCGAGGGCGAGCCCGCCTCGGCGAGGTGCCGGGCCGACGCGGTCGTGACACGTGACCAGAGCTCGTACGAGCGCAGCCGGCGCACGTCGCCGCGCGTCCGGAATTGCACCATGTCGGCGGCGCCGGTCCAGTCGAGGTTGCCGTCATGCCAGCGGCCGGTTCCACCGTCGGGCGCAACGTCGGCGTCAGCGGCCGTCCACGCGCTCCAGCATCCGTGCAGGCGGTGTACCCGATAGGAGACGCCGCCGCCGCCGGTCCAATGCGAGGCGAGCATGTTGAAGTGCATCGCCGCGGGGACTGCGGCGAGGGAGCGACCGCCGAGCGGGATCTCCTGCACGCGCATGGCGACGTCCCCCGCATGCGCAAGCGAGGGAACGGCGAGCGCCGCGACGGCGGCTGCGGCAATGGCGAGCTTCTGCATGACAACGACCTTGCCTTGAACGGGCTTCGCCCTCAAGGCAGGCGACCCTCTCGCGCATAGAATCCTTACACGGTGAAACGGCTGCTGATCCCCGTCTTCCTACTGATCGCCGTCTTCCAGCCGGCCCTCGCGTCACCCGCCGGCGCAGGCGCGGCACGCCCGCGCGTCCTCGCCATCCACTTCGACGCCGAGGTGAACCCGGTCACCCAAGATTGGGTGAACCACGAGCTCGGCCGTGCGCAGTCCGGCGGCTACGACGCAGCCGTGATCCTGCTCGACACACCGGGTGGGCTCGAGGAGTCGATGCGCAAGATCGTCCAGCGCGAGCTCTCGCTGCGGATCCCGGTCGTCGTGTACGTCACACCAGGCGGCGCGCGTGCTGCGTCGGCCGGTGTCTGGATCTCCGAGGCGGCCGACGTGCTGGCCATGGCACCGGCAACGAACATCGGCTCGTCGACGCCGATCACCGGCAACGGCCAGAACATCGGCAGCGACCTGCGGCGCAAGGTCGTGAACGACGCCGCCGCGTCGCTGCGCGGACTGGCGAAGACTCACGGCCGCAACGCTGCCTGGGCGGACTCCGCGGTGCGGAAGGCCTCGAACCTGACGGCGCAAGAGGCGCTCCGGATGAACGTGATCGATCTGATCGCGCCTTCATTGCCTGCGCTGCTCGGGACGATCAACGGCCGGGTCACGGTCCCGCGTCACCTGACGGTGCACACGGCCGGCGCGCAGATCGTCGAGGTGCGGCCCGGATTCTTCACGCGCTTCCTGTCGACCCTGATCGACCCGAACATCGTCGGGCTGCTCTTCCTGGCCGGCCTCGCAGGACTCGGGTTCGAGCTGTTCCATCCAGGGGTGGTGATCCCCGGCGCATTCGGGGCGATCTGCATGGTCTGCGCGTTGTTCGGCTTTTCGGTGCTCCCACTCTCCTGGGCGGGCCTGATGCTCGTCCTGCTCGGCGCGGCGCTGCTTGTGATCGACGCGCACGTGATGACCCACGGCGCACTGACGCTCTCGGGTCTCGTGGCGATCGCGATCGGGTTGGTCACGTTGTTCCACAAAGCGCCCGCGCCGTACCACACGAACATTTGGCTGGTCGTCGCGATGACTGCGCTCGTCGGCGGCTTCTGGGCGTTCGCCGTTTCGAAGGCGATTGCCGTTCGTCGCAACCCGGTGACGGTCGGGCCGCAGCAGATCATCGGAATGGAAGGAGTCGCGCGCGGAGACGACCAGGTATTCGTCCGCGGTGAGCTCTGGCGCGCTCGCGCGGAGCGCCCGCTCGTCCCTGGGGAGCGTGTTTTCGTCGACGGACTGGACGGCTTGACCCTCGACGTGCATAGGATCGAGGCATGAACGCCGCTCTCGTCGCGCTCGCAGTCGTCCTTTTCCTCTTTGTGCTCTACGCAATCAGCGCGATCAAGGTGCTGAGGGAGTACGAGCGTGCCATCGTCTTCCGGCTCGGGCGCCTCTTCCCCGCACCCAAGGGCCCCGGGTTGATCTGGCTGATCCCGATCGTCGACCGGATGGTGCGCGTCGACCTGCGCACGATCACGCTGAACATCCCGCCGCAGGAAGTGATCACCAAGGACAATGTTCCCGTCCGTGTGAACGCGGTCGCGTACTTCCGCATCGTCGCGCCGCAGGACGCGATCGTGCAGGTCGAGAACTTCATGGTCGCGACGTCGCAGATCGCACAGACGACGCTGCGGTCGGTGCTCGGCCAGCACCAGCTCGACGAGCTGCTCTCGGAGCGCGAGAAGATCAACGCGATCCTGCAGGGGATCATCGACGAGCAGACGGC
>JALYLO010000149.1 GCA_030774175.1 Actinomycetota bacterium | reverse complement strand
AGATGCTGATCATGTCGCTGTCCGGGTAGACAACGGCACCGACCGCTGTGATCGAGGAGAACATCGCGACGCGGGCGGTTGACTCGCTGTTGTTCCGCACGAGGTGTGCTCCGTCAGGGCCGGAGGGAAAGAAGACGAGGTCCCATGGTTCAAGCTCGTCCTCGCCGCCCGGATGCCGCAGGGTTGGCGTACCGGAGACGACCAAGAGCCACTCCTCTTCAGGATCTTCGTAGTGGTAGGGGCCGACAGCCTGGCCGGGAGGTAGCTCATAGACGCTGAGCCCGGTGCGGGCCGCGCCGAGCATCGTCCCAACTCGGGTGCTGTTCCGCCGGAAGCCATCAGGCAGCTGCGGACGCGGGTCGCACGCGATCGCGGCGAGGTTGGCTCGCCGAACCGGGTCGGTACTCATTCGGACTCCTTTCATATGGGCTTCACCTAAAGAGACTCTGTGGGCTCCCGCACATCTTCGAGCGGAGCCCGACCCGGCGCTCAGGTAACAGTCCCGAACCTGGCCCATGTCACTACCGTTCGAGGGTTCGCGTGCGCGCCGCGCGCCTTGATCGTGACCCCGAGCCGAGGCAGCGGTTCGGGTTTCCGAGCGTTCGGCTCTGTAGTGAACTTGCTCGGGCTCTTCGCGTGCCGAGCGTGCGAGTCCGACGGCGCAACGGATCCTGTTAGAAAGACCTCACCGATGGAAACGATGTCCGCCGGGTCGGGGATTCGCACCGCGACTGAGTGGCCGCAGATCGTCTTCGTCTCGGCGATCGCCGCACTGGTCGTGCTACGGGTGTTGATTCCGGTCGCGGTGCTGGCGGCGGCTCCGCGCAGGTTTCCGTTGCTGCCTGCGTATCACTATGCGCCTCTGAACGGCGACTCGTTCGCGTACTACCAGGCCGTCACGAATATGTTCGCCTCGTTCAACGGGGTCTTCGATGGCTGGATCGGCGTCGGCTCTGCCGGACTACTCGCGTCGTTCTGCGCCGCCGCCTGGATTCTCTGGACGGCGGGCGTTCGCTGGTTGGCGATCCTGCTGCCTGCTCTCGCGATCTCTCTGATCCTTGCGGTGCTCGTTCACGACACGGCTTCGCCGGCGGCGGGCGTGATCGGTTGGCCGCTTGCGTGGGCGCTGCCGCTGCTTCCGTTCCCCCTGCTGCACCTTTCGGTCACGCCGGACCGCGCCTTCCCACCCGGGCTGGCGCTGTCCCTGATCGCGAACGCTGCCACCGTCATCGCAACTGCGCGGATCGGCCTGCGAGTCAGCGGGCGACGATCGATCGGCCTGACCGCCGCCGGTCTCTACGCGACCTGGCCGATCTGGGTAGGCGTCGTCGCCGGCGAGCAGGCTTGGCAGAACGGGCAGTGGCTGATCGACGTCGGGCTGCACCTCTATACCGAGCCCCTCTCGACTGCCCTCTTTGTCGTTTCACTCGACCTGCTGCTCGACCCGCGAGCGTCCGCCTCAGTTGCTGTGGTCGCCGGGCTCTTGGTCGGATTCGACACGGCGGTCAAGCTCACCAACGGCTTCCTGGCTGCGGCCCTTCTCATTCTGGTCGTGTTGCGCTCGGGTTGGCGATCAGGCGCGATCTTCGGCCTCGGCGCAATCGTGTCGGTGCCGATCGTCGTCGGGTATTGGCCCCAGGGCTACGCTCGCCCCTCGTTCGGGAATCACGTCGACGGCGGGCTCTATCAACTCCGCTTCGTGTCGATGAATGCGCGTACGTCGACGATCTTCACCGGCGTGATGCTGCTCGTTCTCCTGCCGCTGGCACTCGTGGGGTTGGCGCAGATTCGAGGCTGGTTCTTCAGATCCATCCTGGTCGTGCCGATCGTCGTCACGATCGCCAGCTACTGCGCCTACTACTACACCGCTCAGCATCCTCGGTTCTATTACGTCGTCCTGCCGCTCGTCTTCGTTCTGCAAGCCGCCGGAGCACAGACGATCTGCGAGCGGATTGGTCGTCAGCGGCCTCGTATGTAGTAGGGGTAGATGCCGCCGATCACGTGCTGCTGGTCGGAAGCAAACCCACGGCGGACGTACCCGGCCGGAGGGGCGGAACACGTAAGCCCCGAGCCTTCGACAAAGTTCGCCGGGATCGCACCTGCATAGTGAACGTCGTGCAGAGGGGCACCGACGATCAAATCGAGGAACGTCCCGGGCTGGAGTTCCGACCCGTCAGGCGCCGTATTGCCTGGGACCGAGCAATACGCTGCGTGGGCGAACTGGCCTGATCCGTTCACCCGGACATCCCCGAGCGACACCGCAGCCACGAACACGGCCAGGCCGACAACCACGAGTCCCGACACCAGACTCCACCTCGCACGAGGACTTCCGCCAGGACGATCCGGTTTCGGCAGCAGCCCGAACCTCACACCGCAGAAGCATGACAGCGACGAGCCCCGTCGAGTTGATGCCCGAGCACGGCGCGGGACGCGGCCGGCGGGTCGGCCGACACACGCCGGGCCTACGCGCTCTGCTCTGGCGTCATCCCCGCGCACTGGCCCAGGCTGCAGCCACATCGCTCGACCCAACGCTGCGGGGTCTCAGGTGGCGCTGGCCGCGCGACGACCGTGTTCCGCGGAAGGACCGGGCTGCGGGACGGTGCACTCGATGGTCGGGGTCAGTCAGACGTGTGAGAGCCCTCCGGGTCCGACCCGTGGGTGAATCGCTCCCACGCGACGAACCTCTGAGAGTCGGCAACGAACTCGAGCCGTTAGCCGATCTGCTCCGCTAGCTCGATGATGATTCCCTCCGGGCCGCGGACATAGCAGAGCCGGTAGCTGTTCTCGTAGCGCTCCAACTCGCCGACGAGTTCAGCGCCGCGGGCTCGCAGGCTGGCAACGACCGCGTCGATGTCCTCGACTGCGAATGCGATGTGGCGGATACCCGGCGTGTTCGCCGGCGCGTGCCGGTTGTCGCCCTGGTTTGACGGCGAGTGGAACTTCGTCAGCTCGAGTCGTCCGTTGCCGTCCGGAGTTTGCA
>JALYLO010000148.1 GCA_030774175.1 Actinomycetota bacterium | reverse complement strand
AACCTGACCGTGCCGAGCGGACCCACGGTCAGCGAAGGCGACAAGATGGCGCTCGTCGGCTTCATCGTTGGTGACCCGAGGGCCAACGACGGCGGCGAATCCGTGAACTGCCGGCTCACCGGAGTGGCTCCCAACGACTTCCATGTCCCGATCTCCGAGTCGCCTCAGTCCGACTTCGGTGATCCGAGCAACTACCAGAAGTCGGGGGCTACAACGGCGGAGAAGGAGGCGGCGAAAAAGGCGGTTCACGATGCGGAGGTCACCGGAGTGGTCGTCGAGCTCATTCCGCAGAACCGGCCCGAGGCACGCAAGTGGACCCGACAAGGCTTAAAGCAGCTGCGCGACAGAAATGCCCGGGTGCTCATTGTGGGACAGCTCATGTTTGACGATGAGCACGTCCCCAACCCCAACGACGTTTGTTGCCAGCCGCGCCGGGTCTCAGTCTGGGAGCTTCATCCGGTGACGGACATCCGCGTCTGCCCGTCGACGGGCTCCTGTAGCGTCGCGAACAGCGATGAATGGCCGGGCGAGCAATAGTGGTGGACGAATGATCTTGGAAGTCTTTCGGTAGCGATAACGGAGGTATCGGATGGACCCCGCAATTAGTCGATCCCTTACCTGCGCGTTGAGCCTGTTGCTGTTTCTGTGTCCCAAACCATCGGGGCCTCACGCCCCATAAGACAAGGAGGTTCCCCATGCTTTTTCGGAAAGCCCCAAGGACTGATTCTCTTGTCCGCCCTTCTGCTTGTCGTGACCGGTACGTTGGTATCTGCGGCCGGCGGGGCGATCGACGTTCAGGTCTACGAGCAAGGAGGAGGACTGGCTCTCTACGCGCCCTAACCTTGGCTCGAGTTTTATAACTCGCGGCTCCAGCGGAGCCGTCTACTTCCCTTGCTCGACGCCGACGCGCCACCCGTTAGGCCGCACGTGATGACCAAGAGGGTTCAGAGTCTCGACGTCTGCGGGATTAGGTGTCCACATCACTGAACGTACGAAAGGAAGGGACGATATGGCAGAGAAGAAATACGATTCGGAGGATGTCGTCCGGCGAGCAGTTGCCACGATTCGCGAGGCGGCGCGGTCGGTGACGGAGCGGTACGCGTCGGCCGGAGCGGGCGCACCGCCCGACGAGTTTCTGAGCGTCGTCGACGACGTAGCGAAGGCCGCGGCGGCGAGCGACGTCGCGAAAGCGGTCGCCGCGGTCGAGCATCTCGCCAACGCTGTCACCGCTCAGCAGGTCGCAAAGGGGGTCGCCGCGGTCGAGGATGTTGCCAAGGCAGTGGCGGCGCAGGACGTCGCAAAAGCCGTCGCAACCGTGCAGACGATTGCAGCCTCCGGCGTCGAGACGAGCGTCGCTAAGGCCGTCGCCGCTGTGGAGAACGTTGCCAAGGCCGTCGCTTCGCGCGACGTGGCCAAAGCCGTTGCGGCCCTGCAACCGCTGCTTCCGGATATACTCGCTGCGAAGGCGCCGGCTGCCGCGGCCCCTACACAGGCGAGGCCGGTGGAGCCGAAGCGCAATGAATGACCTCGACATTGTGCTCGTTCGTCCATGGGCGCCATCCGCGGCGCCGCCCGGATCGCTCGTCGAGGATGCTCTCGGTGTCGGATATCTCGCGGCTGCGCTGCGCAATGCCGGGTATTCCGTTGCAGTTCTTGACGCCTTTACGTTCGAGTTCAACGACGAGCAGCTCGTGGAATGCATCGGCCGCCTCGCGCCGCGTGCTATTGGTGTGTCCCTGCATTCGTTCGCCGACTACCGGCACACGATTGCAATCTGCTCGGCCATCGCGGAGCGTCATCCCGAGATTTATCGGATTGTCGGCGGCGAGCATGCCACGTTCCTGGCTCGCGAGATTCTGGAGCGGCACGAGTGTGTTGATGCCGTGGTCCAGGGTGAGGGGGAAGCGACGATTGTCGAACTGGTCGCCTCCCGGAACTCCGACCGCCCGTTCGAACCCACGCCGGGAGCGTTCTGCAGAGCTGCTGACGGCACGATCGTTGACGGTGGAGCCCGTACACCCATCAGCGACCTCGACTCGCTGCCCTTTCCGTCGAAGGACATCGTCGAAACGGCGATCCAGAGCGGCAAATCCGTCGCCGTGTCGCTGCTCACGGGAAGGGGTTGCACCCACAAGTGCACATTCTGCACGGCGAACACCTACCTCCGCATGGGAGAAGGAAGTGTCTGGCGGCGCCGGCGCCCGGAGCGTGTTGCCGACGAGCTCGAGGCGCTCGTCTTGCGTTATATCGGCCATCCGCCCGTGCACCCGATGGTGCAGTTTCAGGATGTCATCTTCCTCGGCACGTCGCCAACGGCTCGAGCGTGGGCGCGGTCATTCGTAGAGGAGCTGGAGGCGCGAGGCCTGCGCGTGCCGTACTACTTCATGTCGCGCGCCGAGGCCATTCTTGCTAATGAGGATCTCTTCCCCCGTCTCGTCGCAACAGGTCTTGCGTCGGTCGAAGTAGGGATTGAAAGCGGCGTAGACCGGATCCTACAGAGCTATGCGAAGCAGAATTCCGTCGCGCGCACCGAAGCGGCGATCCGCGTGCTGCAAAAGCACGGCGTCTGTTACGACGCCAGCGGCTTCATCATGTTCGACCCGCACATTACTCTCGATGAGCTTCGCGTCAACGCGCGCTTTCTGCGACACCTGGGGCACGCCACGTGGGACCGGTACGTCACGAAACTCCAGGTCTTCCCCGGCACGGCCCTTCGGCCGCAACTGATTGCAGAGGGCCTATTCCGCGCCGATGCGGCGCTCGACGACGTCTACGCATACGAATACCAGGACCCGCGTGTAGCGGAGATCGCCGCACGAGTCCTGATGTATGACGCTGGTATCAGAACGCTCGACACGCAAATCCACAATGCCCGCTATGCGATCGGCCAACGCACTCGCCCGGCGGAGGCCACCGATGCACTGCGCGGTATGACGAATGTGGCTGAAGACATGTACTGCGACTTCTTCCTGTCGCTGCTCGATTTCGCCGACCAGAGGACGTTAGTCGCCGAGTTCGGCTCGCATCTCTGCACTTTCCTCGTGCGCGTGAGGGACATGAACGAGCGCCTAATGGTGCTAACCGACGTAGACTCGGAGCGGGGGGTCCCTTCGGCGCCTGTGTCAGTGAACAGGAGAGGCTCTGACGGCTTTGAGGCGTCGGGGTAATAGCGATGACGATCGCGGGACAGGTCGCCGAGGCGGCAGTGACGGACGGACACCTGCTCCCGTCCGACGCCCGCGAGATCCACGCTTACCTAGAATCGCATTTCGATCGCGCGCTGCTGCTCCTCGGCGACCTGACGCCGCCGCTGCTCCGCCACACTCGGATCTGGGTCGCGCGTGAGTCGGTGGTGTGCGGAGTTGCTGGCGTGTTTCGCGGGTTTCGCCTGCCCGTCGTCGTCGTCGTCGGCTCGACCGAGGATGCTGGCGCGCGTCTTCTGGCGGAATGCGAGGCATCGCTCGACAGGCCGGGCATTCTCGTCTGTAGAACGGACGATCCGATCGCCGCGCGCGTGGAGCGGTTC
>JALYLO010000147.1 GCA_030774175.1 Actinomycetota bacterium | reverse complement strand
GGGCGCGCGACGATCCGCCCCTCCTCCTCGACGAGAACGTTCCGCACCACCTCGATCGCCTCGACCTTCTCCTGGCCCAGGATCGCGACCGGAGAGGCGAGAAAGCGCAGGACGATCCGCCGCCTCTTCCCCTCGGGCGGGCGCTGGGCGAACTCGCGTAGCAGGTCGAGGTTGCGCCGGGCCCGCTCGCGGTCCCTCTCGAGCTCGCGCTCGCTGGCGGGGTCGAGCGCGAGGGCGGCCGGATCGACGACCACGTCGGCCCCGGCCAACTCGCCCAGCTCCTTCAACTCGGGCGGAGTGAACGCGGCCTGGACGGGGCCGCGTCGGCCGAGCAGCACGATCTCCTTGAAGCCCGAGCCGACGATGCCTCGGGCGGCGGCGTCGGTGGTGTCGGTCGTCGCGAGCTCCTCGGCGGTGAGGGCAAGCATCCGAACGCAGTCGACCGCGACGTTCCCGTTCCCGATCACCACCGCCCGCTCGTGCGAGAGGTCGAACTCGAGCTCCTGGAAGTCAGGGTGGCCGTTGTACCAGGCGACGAATGCGGTGGCAGGCCACGAGCCGGGCAGGTCCTCGCCCGGGATGCCGAGTCGGCGGTCGGTCTGAGCGCCGACCGTGCAGACGACTGCGTCGTAGATCCAGAGCAGCTCCTCGTGCGTCACGTCCCTGCCGGCTTCGACGTTGCCGAAGAAGCGGAAGCCCGGCTTCGCGGCGGTCTTCTCGAACGCGCGCGAGACGGCCTTGATGTTCTCGTGGTCGGGCGCGACGCCAAGGCGGACGAGGCCCCACGGCGTCGGCAGACGGTCGAGCACGTCGACCTCGACCTTCGGGTCCTCGCTCTTCAGCAGCGCGTCGGCGGCGTAGAAGCCGGCGGGCCCGGAGCCGAGGACGGCGACGCGGAGAGGGCGCTCGCTCAGTGGGCGTGGCCGCAGCCGGAGCCGCAGCCTGCGTCGGCGGCGGGCGCTTCGCCCTCGGCCTCGGCCACCTGGAAGCTGTGGCCGCACCCGCACGCCGCGGTGGCGTTCGGGTTCTCGATCTTGAAACCGGATTCCTGGAGGCCTTCCAGGAAGTCGACCGTCGAGCCCTGGAGGTACGGGGCGCTGAACGGGTCGACGACGACCGTGACGCCGTGGAACTCGAGCTGGTGGTCGCCGGCTTGCGCGCCGCGGTCGAAACCGAGCGCGTACTCGAAGCCGCTGCACCCGCCGCCCTGGATCGCGACGCGGAGCACCTGGGCCTCGCCGACGGGCTCGGCCGCCATCAGGCCGCGGACTTTGTCCGCTGCGCGCGCCGTCAGGATGACGACGGTGGTCTCGGATTCCTCGATCGCGGCCATGGCCACAGTGTAGCCGGAGCGCTCGGCGGCGCGAACTTCGTGACACTCGTAACGCGCTTTGTTCCGTGGGTTCGGGTTGGGTTCGTGTCACCGGAAGGAAGGTGCTAGCGTCCGCGCGGGACGCCGGAGGAGGAGCAGGTTGTTCAACGACTGGTTGCCGTTTGCGATCTATGCGCTCTTCGCGCTGATGATCCCGGCAACGATGATGATCGGAAGCTTCGTCCTCGCGCAGCGGCCGCATCGCCGCGTCCGCGCCAGGACGATCCCGTTCGAGTCGGGCGTCTCCCAGGGGCCGCCGAAACGGCAGCGTTTCACCGTCTCCTTCTACCTGACAGCGATGCTTTTCATCCTCTTCGACATCGAGATCGTCTTTCTCTATCCGCTCGCGGTGATCCTCCACGAGCTCTCGTGGTTCGGCTTCTTCGAGTTCCTCGTGTTCCTCGTGATCCTCCTCGTCGCCTACGTCTACATCTGGCGGAAGGGAGCGCTCGAATGGCGCTAGACAAGCGCTTGAACCAGATGGGGATGCGCTCGGAGCGGCTGCTCTGGCCGACGAAGGGCCCGGGCAAGTTCGAGGAGGAGGTCGCCGACCTGGAGCAGAAGGTCGGCCTGACGACGCTCGCCAAGGCCGTCGCGTGGGCGCAGACGAACTCGATGTGGCCGGACACCTTCGGCCTCGCGTGCTGCGCGATCGAGATGATGTCGATCGTCTCGAGCCGCTACGACATCGCGCGCTTCGGGATGGAGCCGTTTCGCGGCTCACCACGCCAGGCGGACCTGCTGATCGTCTCCGGGCGCGTGGCCCACAAGATGGCCGCGCCGCTGCGCCAGATCTACGACCAGATGCTCGAGCCGAAGTGGGTGATCGCGATGGGCGCCTGCGCGAGCTCGGGCGGGATGTTCAACAACTACGCGATCGTCCAGTCCGTGGACAAGATCGTGCCGGTTGACATGTACGTGCCCGGCTGTCCGCCGCGGCCGGAGCAGCTGATCGAGGGGATCGTGCGCCTGCACGAGGCCGTGCGCGCCGGCGTCCCACCCGCGTACGAGCTACGGAGCGTTGCTTCTTGAACGGCGGCGCTCTTGAGTGAGTGGGATGCGGTTCCCGGGCTCGTCGAGGTCAGGAACGAGCACGGCGAGACGACCCTGGTCGTCGACCTCGGCCGGCTGATCGACGCGTGCACGCACCTGCGCGACGACGGCGGCTTCAATTTTCTCTCCGACATCACTCCGGTCGACTACCTCGGCTGGGGCGAGGCCGGCGTCTCCGGTTACATCGGCACGCGCACCGGACGCGACCTCAATACGCCGATGACGCAGGGGCACCAGGTCGTGCCGGTTGCGAAGCCGAAGCGCTTCGCCGTCAACTACCACCTACTCTCGATCAGCGATCAGCCGCGGCGCCTCCGTGTCCAGACGTGGCTCGACGACGGCGAGCCGGTGCCGACCGTGATCCGGATCTGGCCAACCGCCGACTGGCACGAGCGTGAGGCCTGGGACATGATGGGCATTCCGGTCGAGGGCCACCCGAACCTGAAGCGGATCCTGCTCGACGACGACTGGGACGGCCACCCGCTGCGCAAGGACTTTCCGCTCGGCGGCGAGCCCGTTCGCTTCTCGGGAGACGAGTGACCGCCACCGCATCACCCCGTGACCGAGCCCCGATCTACGAGGGCTCGCGCATCCCGCAGCCCTGCCCGACACGGCTCGTGACGCCGTCCGAGCTCCGGCAGACCGGCGACATCATGACCGTGAACTTCGGCCCGAACCACCCCTCCACGCACGGCGTGCTGCGGCTGATCGTCGATCTCTACGGCGAGGACGTGACAGGGCTCGAGGCGGTGATCGGGTACCTCCACACGGGCTTCGAGAAGAACATGGAGGCGAAGACCTGGTGGAAGTGCGTCACGTACCCCGAGCG
>JALYLO010000146.1 GCA_030774175.1 Actinomycetota bacterium | reverse complement strand
GCCCGAGGCTGTCCTCTCGAGCCCGCTGCTGCGGGCGCGCGAGACTGCCGACGCGATCGCCCGGGTCGCGGACCTCACCACGGAGGCCGACGTTCGCCTTGGGCCCGGCGCCGACGCGGATGCGCTGCGCGCCGTCGTCGCGGGGCGCGGCGAGCCGGTCGTCGTCGTCGGCCACCAGCCGGACTGCAGTGAGATCGTACTCGCACTCACCGGTCGACTGGAGCCGTTCGGCCCCGGCGCGCTGCTCGAGGTCGAGCTCTGAACGCGGTCACGGTCCGCGATCTGCGGAAGAGCTACGGCGACCACGAAGCGCTGCGCGGGATCGGCTTCACGATCGCCGCCGGCGAGGTGTTCGGCCTCCTCGGTCCGAACGGTGCCGGCAAGACGACGACCGTCGAGATCCTCGAGGGCTACCGCCGTGCCGATCACGGCAGCGTCGAGGTCCTCGGCGTCGACCCGCAGCGGAGCGGCTCGGCGTGGCGCGAGCGAATCGGCGTGATGCTGCAGTCCTCGTCGCTCTACCCCGCGCTGACGGTCCGCGAGAGCCTGCGCGTGTTCGCGGGCTACTACGCTGCGCCACGGGATCCCGACGAGGTGATCGGCATCGTCGGCCTCGATGAAAAGGCCGACGCTCGCGTGCGCACGCTCTCGGGAGGCCAAAAGCGGCGGCTCGACCTCGGCCTTGCCCTCGTCGGCGACCCCGAGCTGATCTTCCTCGACGAGCCGACCACCGGCTTCGACCCGGGCGCGCGCCGCGCCGCCTGGGACACCGTCCGCGAGCTGCGCGCGCTCGGGAAGACGATCCTGCTGACCACTCACTACCTCGACGAGGCCGCACAGCTCGCCGACCGCGTCGCCGTGCTGCGAGACGGGGCGATCGTCCGCGAGGGCTCGCCCGCGGAGCTGACGGGCGGCATCGTCGAGACCGAGATCCGGTACCGGCGAGGCGAGGAGGAGGTCGTCGAGCGCACGGCAGACCCGACGCGCCGCCTGCACGAGCTGACAGCCGAGGCGCTCGCGCGCGGCGAGGAACTGGCCGGGCTCGAGGTACGCCGCCCGACGCTCGAGGACGTCTACCTGGAGCTGACCGGCGAATGAGGCTCTTCGTCCACGAGGTGAGGACGGAGCAACTGCTCTTCTGGCGCAACCGTGAGTCGGCCTTCTTCACGTTCTTCCTGCCGGTGATCTTCTTCCTCGTCTTCGGCTCGATCTACGGCAACAGCACGATTACGAAGGAGCACCTGCGCGCAGCGCCGTTCCTCGAGGCGGGGATGATCGGGTACGGCGTCGCCTCGACTGCGTTCGCCGGCCTGGCGATCACGATGGTGATCCGCCGCGAGGGCGGTGTGCTGAAGCGGATCCGCGCGACGCCGCTGCCGCCCGCGAGCTACTTGCTCGCGGTCCTCGTCTCGACGTTCATCGTGTTCCTCGTCGAGACAGCGCTGATCATCGCGATCGGGCGCACGCTCTTCTCGGTCGGGCTTCCCGACCGCCCGTTCTCGCTGCTCGTCGCGCTCGTGATCGGCTCGGGCGCATTCGCCGCGATGGGCCTCGGGCTGACGAGCGTCGTGCGGTCGGCGGAGGGGTCGTCGGCGGTGGTCAACTTCGTGTACCTGCCGATGGCGATCATCTCGGGGACGTTCTTCACACCCAAGGAATATCCCGGCTTCCTGCGGGCGATCGCGGACGTGCTGCCGCTCACCTATTTCACGAAGCTGACCCGGAACGTGATGGTGCGCCACGAGCACATCTGGGCGCAGGGAAGCTCGCTGGCGGCGGTGCTCCTGTGGGGCGCGATCGGTTTGATTGCAGCAATTCGGGGCTTTCGCTGGCAGCCGCGCGACGTTTGACGCGCAACCGGGAGACGGCCCGGTACGTTGTACGAACATGAGCACTCCAACCATGGCCTTCGCCGTGCACCGCCATGACCCGCCCGCGCTCGAAGTTCGCGTGAACTTCGGCCTCTTCGCCGGGCGCGACGCCACCGCCGCGGAGATCGACCGGCTGGCCGCGTGGCTGCTCGACGAGGTCGGTGAGGTGTCGATCATCTCCGAGGAGCGGCACGAGATCGACGCGAACGTCGAGGCGTCGGTGCATCAAGTGCGGATCGAGCTCGCGCCGGACCGCATTCCCGGGGAGGGGCCGGAACGCGAGGAGCTCGAGCGGCGCATCGTCGAGCGCGCCGAGCACTGGGCGCACCTCTGCGTGGCCGAGCGCCACGTCGACGTCCCCGAGCTCTAGGCGTTCAGCGCGTCAGCGTCACCTTCGACAGTCCGAGCGGGCGGTCGAGGTCGACGCCACGCAGCTGCGCGAGGCGCAACGCCGCGAGCTGACCCGGGACGACCGCCACGAACGGGCTGAGCCACTCCGGCACGCCCGGAAGCAAGGGCAGTCCGGCCGTCCCGCGAGCGAGGAGGCGCTCATCGTCGGAGATCACGACGGTGCGCGCGCCGCGCGCGCCGAGGGCGTCGACTGCGGCGGCCATCGCGTCGAGGGCGGGCCCCGACGGTGCGATCGCGATCACCGGCCACCCGGGCGAGATCGCCGCGATCGGCCCGTGCATCAGATCCGCGGCCGAGTACGACTCGAAGAGCAGACCCGACAGCTCGCGGATCTTGAGCGCGATCTCGAACGACGTGCAGTAGTTGATGCCGCGCGCGACCACCGTGCCGCCGTCGATCCGGCCGAGCTCGTCGATCGCCGCGACGTCGTGCCACGATCGCTCGAGCTGCGACGCGAGCTGCCCGGGCAGGCGCTCGAGCTCCGCCAGGGCCTGCCGGTCGCCGCTCGTCGTCGCGAAGATCAGCGCGACCGCACCCAGCGAGTTGACGTACGTCTTCGTCGCGGCGACCGCCTGCTCGTCGCCGGCCTCGAGCTTGAGCACCGCATCGGCGGCCTGCCCGAGCGGCGAGGCGGGGCTGTTGGTGAGGGCGACGGTCGGTCTTCCCTGGCGCCGCGCCTCGGCGACGACTTCGACGACGTCCGGGGACTTGCCCGACTGCGAGATGCCGATCACGAGCGCGCCGTCCAGACGCGGCGGCTGCTCGTAGAGCGTGAAGAGCGACGGCGTGGCAAACGCGACCGGTACCCGGTGCGCCCGGCCGAGCAGATACTGCGCGTAGCGGGCGGCGTTCGAGGAGCTGCCGCGCGACGCGATCAAGATGTACCGCACGTCGCTCGAGCGGAAAAGGTCGCCGATCTGCTCGGCGTAGCCGCGCTGCCGTTCGATCAACCGCCCGAGCGCCTCCGGTTGCTCACGCAGCTCGGCCTCGAGGTGCGACGTCACGCCGGAACCCTGCTCGCGAAGAGCTCGCGTGCTGCCTCGTACGACGCGCGGCTCCCGCCGTAGGTCGCGATGTAGCCGCGACTGAGGCGCGGGCGCCACACGGGAAGCCCGGTCTCGACGATGACGACGCCGGGAACGTCTGCTGCCTGACGCATCCAGAGATGGCGGTGAGCGTCGCGGACGACGATCACGTCCGCAACCGGCACGGGCTCGCCCTCGCGCACCACGGTGCCACCGAGCGAGTGCTCGGCCTCCCCGGCCGCGATGTTGGCCGGCGGGCGCAGCTCCACGATGGTCGGCGGCTCGGAGAAGCCGAACTCGCCCTCGGCGACGAGCGCGCGCCGGGCGGCGGCGAGCCCGACCGTCCGGTCGACGCCCCCAGCCGCGGGGCGCGCCCACGCGGCGAG
>JALYLO010000145.1 GCA_030774175.1 Actinomycetota bacterium | reverse complement strand
TCGTCGCCGGGAAGGGCGGGGACGGCGGCCTCAGTTTCCGCCGGGAGAAGTTCGTCCCGAAGGGCGGGCCGGACGGCGGCGACGGCGGCGACGGCGGCGACGTGATCCTGCTCGCCGACCCGTCTCTGCGCGACCTCTCGGCGCTGCAACGGCGCAAATGGATCAAGGCCACGCGCGGCGAGAACGGTAAAGGCGCCCGCAAGCACGGCGCCGACGGGGACGACGTCGAGCTGCACGTGCCGGTCGGCACCCAGGTGTTCTCCGACGACGGCGGGCTGATCGCCGACCTCGTCCACCCCGGCGCGCGCCTCGTCCTCGCAAAGGGCGGTCACGGGGGTCGAGGCAACGCGCGGTTCGTCTCATCGACCCGGCAGGTGCCGCGATTCGCGGAGGTCGGCCCGCCGGGCGACGAGCGCGACGTGGAACTGCACCTGAAGCTGCTCGCGGACGCCGCGCTCGTGGGGCTCCCGAATGCCGGCAAGTCGTCGCTGATCTCCCGCGTCTCCAACGCGCGCCCGAAGGTGGCGAGCTACCCGTTCACGACCCTGCAGCCGGTGCTCGGCACCGTCGAGGCGCCGGATGGAAGGCAGCTCGTGCTCGCCGACGTGCCGGGCCTGATCGAGGGCGCGAGCTCTGGACTAGGTCTCGGCCACGAGTTCCTGGCCCACCTCGAGCGTGCCCGCACGCTCGTGCACGTGATCGACGCTTCGCAGCCGATCGAGGAGCAGTGGCGGACGATCGACGGCGAGCTCGGTGCCTACGGTGCCGGTCTCGACGAACGGCCTCAGATCGTCGTGCTGAACAAGATCGACATCGCACCCGGTCCCGAGTTCACGATCGACGACCCGCGCGTGAGCGCCGTCTTCGCCCTCTCGTGCGCAACGGGCGAGGGCGTCGAGGAGTTCCGCCGCCGGTTGTTCGCACTCGTGCCAGAGGCTGAACCGCAGGAACGTGGGGAGGACGAGCTCGCTGACTTTCTCGTCTACCGGCCGCAGCCCAGGGCGCGGGGCTGGCGCCTCCTGCGCACGGAGGGCGGGTTCAAGGTGCTCGGCACGCCGCCGTCGGAGGCCGCCCTCGAGCGCGCGCTGCGTGCGGCCGGCGCGAAGGACGGGGCGACGGTCGAGCTCGGCGACGAGGAGTTCGAGCTCGCCTGATGGTGGGCCTGTTCGGCGGTTCGTTCGACCCGCCCCACCGCGGCCACGTCGAGCTCGCGCGCCGCGCCAAGGAGGAGCTCGGGCTCGCACGGCTCGTCGTGCTCGTCTCGGCCGACCCCGGCCACAAGCACGTCGACACGCCGCCGGACGTGCGCCTGCGGCTGGCCCGCGCCGCGTTCCCCGACGACGAGGTCCTGCTGGACGAGCATGCCCGCACGGTCGACACGCTGCGGGCGCATCCCGAGTGGAGCGATCCGGTCTTCCTGATCGGCGCCGACCAGTTCTGCGACTTCCTCTCGTGGACCGACCCGCACGAGGTGCTCCGGCGAACGCGCGTCGCCGTCGCGACCCGCCCCGGCTTCCCACGGGTGCGGCTCGAGCGCGTACTGGCCGAGCTCGAGCAGCCCGAGCGGGTCCTCTTCTTCGACATGGACGCGCAGCCGGTCTCCTCGCGGGAACTGCGGGCCGCCCTGGCAGCCGGACGCGGCGTCGCGGGCGAGGTGCCCCCTGCCGTCGGAGAGCTGATCGACGCGGAGGCGCTTTATCGCCGGTAAAGCCCGGTACAATCGGAGTCGCTTGAGCACAATCGACCAAGCACGCCGGATCGCGGCGCTCGCCCAGGACAAGCTCGCCCGCGATGTGGTCATCCTCGACATGCGGCCTGTCTGTGCGTACACCGACTACTTCGTCGTGTGCACCGGCGGCAACCCGCGACAGGTCAAGAGCATCTGGGACGAGGTGCATGGGCGCCTGAAGCACGAGAGCGGCCTTCTGCCCCGCTCGACCGAGGGCGCGGCGGAGGCGACGTGGATCATCGGCGACTACGTCGACGTCGTGCTGCACGTCTTCGCGCCCGAGGCGCGCGCGTTCTACCGCCTCGAGGACCTCTGGGACGACGTCCCGCACGAGACGTTCGAAGCAGCCACGGCTTAAACGAACCTGTCGCCTGTGCGGGCAACGGTTCGTCCGGCGGCGTGGATCGGAGCTACACTGGCGAGGCTACTGGGGCCCATAGCTCAGCTGGGAGAGCGCCGCGATGGCATCGCGGAGGCCGGCGGTTCGAGCCCGCCTGGGTCCATACGATAGTCGCGAGTCGAGCGAGGCTTGCGAGGTTGAGCGGCCATCCTCGAATTGCGCGTCGGATGTGGTCGGCTCCGCCAAGGCCCTCCAGGCGCCCGACTCCATACCGACCACATCCGAGAAACCTTCAACCAGACACGTGTCTGATCGCCGGCGGGGTCCGGCTCAACGCTCCTAGACCTTGCTTCATCAGTTCGGCTGAGGGACGATGCGGATGTACGGCTTCGGTTCCTTCCAGCTCCCGAAGATCTCCTTTGCCTGCTCGTTGGAGACCGAGCCGGCGATGATGACGTCCTCGCCGTGCTGCCAGTTCACCGGGGTGGAGACCTTGTGCTTCGCGGTCAGTTGCAGCGAGTCGATCACTCGCAGCACCTCGTCGAAGTTGCGGCCGGTCGTCATCGGGTAGACGAGGATCAGCTTGATCTTCTTGTCGGGTCCGATCACGAAGACGTTCCGGACTGTCTGGTTGTCGACCGCTGTGCGGTCGGCCGGGTCTCCGCTGACGTCGGCGCCCAGCATCTCGTAGGCCTTGGAGACGTTGAAGTCGTCGTCAGCGATGATCGGGTAGTTGGGTGCTGCTCCCTGTGTCTCCTCGATGTCCTTCGCCCACCCGGCGTGCTTCTCGACGGGGTCGACGGAGAGCCCGATCACCTTCACGCCTCGACGGTCGAACTCGGGCTTGATCTTGGCCATGTAGCCGAGCTCGGTCGTGCAGACCGGGGTGAAGTTCTTCGGGTGCGAGAACATCACCGCCCACGAATCACCGATCCAGTCGTGAAAGCGGATTCGGCCTTCCGTGGTCTCCGCCTCGAAATCCGGGGCCGTGTCTCCAATTTGCAGGGCCATCGTTTCTCTCCTTTCGATTCAATATTGCTCCAGTATCGCGAACGTCGCGCGCGAGCCGCAGCGCCGCGCCGGGCGTGCTGCTCGCCCTGGTACTACGCGCCGCCGCAACGGTCGATCTGAACACGTCAACATCCACATCCGAAGCTCCGTCGATCAGTCGCGTTCCAAGACGTGCGACAACCACTGCAACGCCACCTGATAGCGCTCGCGGGCTCGGCCGCCGTGGTTGCCGGGGTTCTCTCTGTGTTCGTGTGCGATGCCGGCTTCGTGGAGGCGGTGACTGAGCAGCCGATGGCCCCAGTGCAGGTTGTAGTCGTCGTTGGAGCCGGCGTCGAGCAGGATGCCGGACAGTTGTCGGAGATTGTCGAGGCGGTCATGCACGTTGACGACGGGGTCGAAGGCGAGCCAGCGGTCCCAGACCTCCTGGATCAGTTCGCCGCTGGGAAAGGCCACGGGCAGGTCGACATAGAACGGCGGCCGATCCGGGTTGGGCGAGTAACACGCGGAGTAGTCGTAGACGAGCTCTGACCACTCGTTGCCCTCGACAGGGCCGTTGGGAGCCTCGGGCCAGATGCTGTCGAGGTACTTGTAGAGGATTAACTTGTGCGTCATGTCCAGAAACGAGTCGGCCGAGAGCACGGCCATCGCACCGAAGACTTCGGGGTTGCGTGAGGCGAGGTGCCAGGCGCCGAATCCTCCCGACGAGAAACCGAAAACGCCTCGGCTTGATGCGCTCGGAAGGGTGCGGTGGTGGGCATCGACGTAGGCGACCACGTCTTTCAACACGTATTGCTCGAAGTGGCCGGTCACGGGCGAATCCACCCATTGGCCGCACCCCCAACGCGACCAGCCGTCGGGTATGACGACGATCATGGGCGGCACCCCCATGCGCCCGAAGACCGGGTCGAGGACGTCTTCGAGCGGCGGTGCCCACCGCTGGCCGTCAGTGGCCGGGGTCACCA
>JALYLO010000144.1 GCA_030774175.1 Actinomycetota bacterium | reverse complement strand
CGTCACGGCCGCGCTCGCGCGCCTGCGCGCCTTGACCGCTGCCTGCAAGGTGGAGCTGCTCGAGGACGAAGGCGACGAGCGGGCGCCCGACATCGCAATCGTCCTCGGCGGCGACGGGACCATGCTGCGCGCGCTCGCCCGCTTCCTCGACTCGGGCGTGCCGGTGCTCGGCGTCAACTACGGCCGCGTCGGCTTCCTCACGGCGATTCCGGCGGCCGAGCTCGAGAGTGGTCTCGCCCGCGTCTTCGCCGGGGACTACAGGACGATCGAGCTCTCGACGGTGGAGGTCTCGGTGGGCGACGTGCAGCGGGTCGCGGTGAACGACGTCGTCGTCGCGGGCGACGCGCTCGGGCGGATGATCGAGCTCTCGTACGCGATCGGCGGCGAAGAGCTCGGCCTGCAGCCGTGCGACGGCCTGATCTGCGCGACGCCGACCGGCTCGACCGCCTACAACCTCTCGAACGGCGGGCCCGTGCTCGTGTGGGGGATCGACGCAATGGTCCTGACCTTCGTCGCGCCGCACTCGCTGCACATCCGGCCGCTCGTCGTTCCCCGCGGCTCCGACGTGACGATCACGAACACCACGACGGCCTTCGCCGCCACCGTGCTCGTGGACGGTCATCCGATCGGGCGGCTCGCCGCCGGCGAGCAGGCGCTCGTCCGGATCGGGGGACAGCGCAGCCTGCTCGCGACGCTGCCCGAGGTGACGTTCTTCCGCCGCTACGGCGCCACCTTTGGCTCAGGCTCCTGACCGGATCGGCCGGCGCCGTACGATTCAGCGATGCTCCGCCGCCTCTCGATCTCGAACCTCGTGCTGATCCGCGAAGCCGGTCTCGACCTCGACCCCGGCCTCAACGCGATCACCGGCGAGACGGGCGCGGGCAAGACGATCCTGTCCAACGCAATTGGCCTCTTGCTCGGGGCGCGCGGCGACGCGGCGCTGATCGGGGCGGCGGGCGACGAGGCCTACGTCGAGGCGGAGTTCGACGTGGTCGACGACGACGCGCTCGGTCCGCTTGCTGAGCTTCGGCCCGAGGGCGAGGACGGGCTGGTGCTGGCACGGCGGATCTTTCCCGACGGTCGCACGCGCGCCTACGCCTGGGGGCGTGCGGCCGCGCGCGAGGACGTCGCGAACGCCGCGGAGCAGCTGGTCGCGATGAGCGGTCAGTTCGAGCAGCGCCGGCTGGCGCGGACTTCGTATCAGCGCGCCGTCCTCGACGTGTTTGCCCAGGTCGACGTGCGCGAGGCGCGCCGAGCGTGGCGCGAGCTCCAGGCCGCCCAGCGCGCGCACCACGCTCTCACGCGTGACGCCGACGCCGCGCGCGTGCGGCTCGACGAGCTGCGCGCGCTCGTCGCCGACACCCGTGGCCTCGACGAAGGACGGGAGGACGACCTGCGCGCAGAGCGCGAGCGGCTCCGGCACGTCTCCGAGCTCGCCGGTGCCGCATCGGCGGCCGCAGAGGCGCTGACGCCGGAGGACGGGACCGGCGCTTGCGATCTGGTGGGCGACGCCGAGCGCGCCGTTGCTCCGCTCGAGCGGCTCGCGCCGGAGCTTGCATTGGCCGGTGACTCGCTCCGCCAGGTCGAGTTGCAGCTGCGCGAGACGGCCTCCGAGTTGCGCGGGTTCCTTCTCTCGCTCGAGGCCGAGCCGGGTCGGCTCGTGGAGGTCGAGGCGGAGCTCGACGGGCTCGCCGATCTGCGGCGCCGTTACCGGACGCAAACGTTCGCTGAGTTGCTCGAGCGGGCCGCAACGGCGCGCGCGGAACTGGGCGCGCTCGAGGGCGGGCACGACCCGGTGCGGGCGGCCGAAGAGGCGCTCGAGGCGGCGCGGGCGGAGGTGTCGCGGGTGCACGGGGCGCTCAGGGCCGCGAGGCAGGCGGCCGCCGGGCCGTTCGCAGCCGCGGTCGCGGAGGAGCTGCGAGGGGTCGGGCTCGGCGAAGGGGAGTTCCGCGTCGAGCTGCGCGAACACGAGCCCGGCGCCTCCGGCGCGGACGACGTCGCCTTCCTCGTCCGGCCGAACACCGGCCTGCCGTTCGGCCCCGTGGCCGAGACGGCCTCGGGCGGCGAGCTGTCACGGATCGCGCTTGCGATTGCGGCCGTCGCGGGCGGCGAGACGATGGTCTTCGACGAGATCGACGCCGGGATCGGCGGCACTACCGCGCACGCGGTGGCCGAGACGCTCCGGCGGCTCGCCGGCCGCGCGCAGGTGCTGACGATCACGCACCTGCCGCAGATCGCGACCGTGGCCGATCGCCACTTCCGGGTCGAGAAGGTCCCGGGCGATCCCACCCATACCCGGATCGAGGCGCT
>JALYLO010000143.1 GCA_030774175.1 Actinomycetota bacterium | reverse complement strand
CGTCGACGTGCTGTTTCCGACATCCGCCGACGAGGCGGCTTCCCTGTACGGCGACGGTGCGGGCATCACGGTCTTCGCCGGCGGCACGATCCTGCTGCCCGAGATCGCCGCGGGCAGGGCGAAGCCGAAACGGGCCCTGATGCTCCACCGCACCGGGCTCGACACGCTGCGCGTCGACGCAAACCGCGTCGTGATCGGAGCGATGGTGTCGATCGCGGCGCTCCTCGATGCGCCGGACGACGTGCTCGCACGCGTCGCCCCGTACGTCGCCGACCGCGAGGTCCGCCAGAACGCAACGGTCGGGGGCAACATCGCCGCCGCCGCCGGCGCCGACGCGCAGCGCGGCGACCTCGGTGCCCCGCTGATCGCACTGGGCGCCCGCGTCCGTTCGACCGGCGCTGGCGGCGAGCGGGCCGAGCCGATCGAGGAGTTCCTGGCCGGCGACCGGGCCGGGCGGCTCGTCCTGGACGTCGAGTACGACCGGTTCGAGCGCCGCTTTGGCACCGCGGGACTGCGCCGCCGCCACGCCCACTCCTACGCGATCGCCGGAGTCGTTGCCTGCGCGCGCCCGGACGGCACCGACCTTCGCATCGGCGTCAGCGGCGTCGCCGCCACGGCCGTCCGCTGCCGCACGGTCGAGCAGAGCCGTAACGCCGCCGACGTGCTCGCCGACGTCGAGCCGGTCGACGACGCGGTTGCCTCCGCGGGCTACCGCCGCACCGTGCTGCCCAAGCTCGTTCGTGACGCCCTCGACCAACTGGAGCGCGCATGAAGCTGATCGTCAACGGCATCGAGCAGGAGATCGTCAGCCCGCCGCTCACTCCGCTCCTGCATGTCCTGCGAGACGAGCTCGACATCACGAGCCCCAAGGCGGGCTGCCAGCAGGGTGGCTGCGGTACGTGCACCGTCCTTGTCGACGGCGAGCCGCGCCGCTCGTGCCTGACCGCGGTCGCCGCAGTCGACGGCGCGTCGATCACCACCGTCGAAGGGCTGGGCGACGCGGGCGCGCTCTCGGCGGTGCAGTCGGCCTTCCACGAGCACTACGCCGCGCAGTGCGGCTTCTGCACCCCCGGCATGGTCGTCGCCGCGACGGCGCTGATCGAGCGCACGGGCGGCCCCGTCGACCGCGACGACGTGCTCGAGGCGCTCGGCGGCCACTACTGCCGGTGCACCGGCTACGTCAAGATCATCGACGCCGTCCTCGCCGCCTCGCGCGAGGGGAGCGCGGCGTGAAGGCCGTCGGCGCACGGCTCCCCCGCTACGACGGCGTCGGCCATGTAACCGGCCGGACGCAGTATGTCGACGACGTCCGCGTCGGCAAGACACTCTGGGCGAAGGCGCTCCGCTCGCCGCACCACAATGCGGCGATCGTCTCGCTCGACACGAGCAAGGCCGAGCAGATGAAGGGCGTGCACGCGATCGTCACGCACCTCGACGTGCCGAAGAACGTCTACGGGCACCTCGAGGGGCTGGGCGTCCCGGCCGACGAGCCGCTGCTCGCCGACGGCGAGGTCCGCTACAAGGGCCAGCCGATCGCGGCGGTCGCCGCCGATTCGGAAGCCGCCGCGCGGGAGGCTGTCGAGGCGATCGACGTGCGCTACCAGGAGCGCCCGGCGCTCTTCGACATCCGGCAGGCGCTCGACGCCGACGCTCCGCAGATCCATCAGTGGGGCAACGTCTATCCCCACTACGGCCCCTACAACCACCGCCGCGTCCGCAAGGGCGACATCGAGCGTGCATTCGACCAAGCCGACACGATCGTCGAGGGCGTCTACCGTCCGCAGGCGATTGAGCAGATGCCGCTGGAGACGCAGGTCGCGCTCGTCGTCCCCGAAGCGAGCGGGCGGCTGACGATCTACTCCTGCACGCAGGCGATGTACTTCTCGATGGGCGTCGTGGCTGCGCACCTCCAGGTGCCGCTGAACAAGCTGAAGTTCGTCGGCGGCACCGTCGGCGGCGGCTTCGGCGGCAAGGTCGACACCGCCTCGGACACGATCTGCGCGCTGCTTGCGCTCAAGTCGCGCAAGCCCGTGAAATGGCGGTGGACGCGCGAGGAGGAGTTCCTGGCCTCCTCGACCAGAGCCCCCTGGCACATCGAGCTCGCGGATGCGGTGACGAAGGACGGCTGGATCCTCGGCCGCCGGACGCTGACCCTGCACGACTCGGGAGCGTACGCCCGCTTCTCACCGTACGGCGTCACGAAGCACGCCTTCCACCACTCAGGTGCGTACACCATCCCCAACCTGCACTTCGACGGCTTCGTCGCCTTCACAAACCGCGTGCCGACGACGGCTATGCGGGGCTTCGGCGTCACCTCGGTCTCGTTTGCGGTCGAGACCCATTTGAACCGCATCGCCGCGGTGCTCGGGCTCGATCCGTGGGAGCTCCGGCTGAAGAACGCGAACCGGGTCGGTGACACGAGCGGCAACGGCGTCGTCCTGAAGGATCCGTCCACCGTCCCGGTCACCCTCGCCGCGGCGCAGCGCGTCGGGATCGAGCTCCCTGCCGACTATCGGGCGATGACCTCCGACCCCCGGAGCGGCGACCTGCTGCCCGAGCACCTGGTCGCCCAGCAGAACCTGAACGGGGAAGGAGCCTGATGGCGAAGCACCGCGGTCGCGGGTTCGCGACGATCGAGTACCCGACGGGCATGAACCAGAACGGCGACCCGAGCCAGGCGTGGATCAAGCTGAAGCCGGACGGCCGCGTCGACGTCTTCTCCGGCACCGTGGACATCGGCCAGGGGTCGAAGACGGTGCACACGCAGATCGTCGCCGACGCGCTCGGCGTGCCCTACGACTGGGTGACGATGGACAACACGAACACCGACTCGTCCGCGGTCTGCACCGGGACGTTCGCCTCCCGCGGGACGTTCATCGGCGGCAACGCCGTCCGCCTCGCGGCAGAGCGCGTCCGCGAGCGGATCCTCGACATCGCGTCGAAGGAGCTGGAGATCGACCCCGCCGATCTCGACATCATCGACGGCGAGGTGATCGCCCGCGGCGCGCCGCAGAAGAGGATCGGGGTCGCCGACGTCGCGGGCGCGGCCACCTACAACTACGGCGAGCTGATCAGCGGCTCCTCGACGGCGCTGAAACCGTTCGCGGAGCTCGACGATGCGACGGGGCAGGTGGAGATCGAGCCGCACTCGGCGATCTCCTACGCCGCCTGCGTCGCAGACGTCGAGGTCGACGACGAGACCGGTGAGGTCGTCGTCGAGAAGCTTGTGCAGGTCTACGACGTGGGCCGTGCGATCAACCCGACCCTCGTCGAGGGCCAGATCGAAGGCGGAGCGATCATGGGACTCGGGCTCGGGCTGCTCGAGTCGAGCTATCCGTACTACCCGTCGGTCGAGCACCGCGGCGCGCAGTTCGGCGCCTACCTCGGGCCGGCCATGCGGGACCTGCCGGAACTCGACAACGTGATCCTCGAGAACCCGTCCGAGGACGGCCCCTTCGGCGCGAAGGCGATCGGCGAGATGGCCAACAACGCGCAGCCGCCGGCGATCGCGAGCGCGATCTTCGACGCCGTCGGCGTGTGGATCACCGAGATGCCTGCGACGCCCGATCGCGTCCTCCTCGCCCTCGCCGAGCGGCGGGAGCCGCGCCGGGACGGGAAGCGCGTCGTCTTCGACGAGCACCTCTCCGTCAGGACGGTTTCCGCCGACGGCGGCGCCGGGTTCTTCGATGTCGACGCCTGAGCAAGCCTCCGAGTCGGGGCCGTTTCGCAGTTGGAACGGCCGCGAGCCGTTCGAGTACGTCGACGGCGTCCACCTGCACGCGATCGGCGGCGAGCAGGTGCTCCTCTGCCGCGTGCGGTACGCACCCGGCAAGGAGGTGCCATGGCACTCACACGACGAGGCGGAGCAGGTGATGTTCGTCCTCGACGGGGAGGTCGAGATGACGATCGAGGAGGCAACGAGCACGCTCCGCCCGGGCGATGTGGTCGTCGTCAACCGCGGGCTGCACCACAAGCTCTACTCGGCGGACGGCGTCACCTTCATGGAGGCGCTCGCACCGGTGCTGCTCGACCACGTCCCCGACCAGACCCTCGACCTCGTGCTCGGCCCCGACAGGGGCGCCCAGCACGTCGCCCGCTGATGCCGTTCAACCTCGTGCGGCCTCCAGCTCCCCTCCGACGAACGCCGCGAGCCGCTTCAGCGCAGGCTCGAGCGCGACCGGTTTGACGCCCTCCTGCCACCAGACACCGTTGACCCGCAGGGCGTTCGACGTCCGGTCGCGCTCGACGTCGATGCGGCCGACGATCCGGTCGCCGCGCAGGATCGGCAGCACGTAGTACCCGTACTGTCGCTTCGCCTTCGGCACGTACATCTCGAGCCGGTAGAAAAACCCGAACAGCGCTTCGGCGCGCGCGCGGTCGTGGACGAGTCGATCGAACGGCGAGAGGAAGGTCACGCGGTTCGGGACGGGCTCAGCCGAGATCTCCGGATGCCCGCGCAATTGGCCGCGCTCCAGCCACACGCCGAGCGAGCGCCGCTGCTGCTCCTCGATCAGCCGCTCGGCCTCGCGCCACGGGATCGTCTCGCTGTGCGGGTACACACGCTCTGCGAGATCCCACAGGCGCTGCTTCCCGGCGCGGCCGGCCACGGCGATCTCGCCGTGTTCCTGGAGGAGCTCGAGCATCAGTCTCACCTGACGCGTGCCCCACCACCGGTGCGGATCGACCGCCGGCAGCAGATCCGCCTTGAGGTCGCGCGAGAGCATCGGCCCGTTCCCTTCAAGCTCGCGCAACACGTAGCGGCGGAAGCGCGCATTCGCCTGCAGGAAGTCGCGCACCCACGCGTTGCCGGTCGCGCGCCGCCGCCGCATCCGCGCGCGAACGAGCGGCAGGTCCTCGATCGGCCAGATGAACGCGTTCCACTCGAAGAGCTTGCGCTCCTCCCAGATCAGCCGGTCGAGCTCGGCGACGTCGAACATGCCGAGTCGGCTGAAGACCACCAGATGCTGTGGTGGCGCGACCGTCGAGATCGGATCCATCTGCAGGAACCCAAGGCGACGAACCACGTCGAGCACGTCCTTCGCGCTGCCGTCGAGCGCCTGCGCGTGGACAGCGATACGGCGTGCCTCTCGGAGGCTCACGGCGATCGAGCTCATCGAGTTCGCACTGTCACAACTTCCGCCGCGGCCGGCGCAGACGCTCGAAGAGGCGAAACTAGCGGCTCTTCTCGATCACTCTGCGAGCTTCTTCCGCACTGAAGGTTCGCATCGTGGTCGTCCGCAGGTTCCCCTGCGAGGCGAGCCTGAGCAATCCGGCGGTCGCTGTTTCGTCGTCGGCTGCCTCGACGATGGTGACGATGTCGCAAGCGCCCGCGGTCCAGTAGATGTCCTTGATCGTCACGCCGCGTTGCGCGAGGTCGTCCTTCGCCGCTTCGTACCGGTCGACCGATTCGCTTGCGGTTTTCGCGCCCTGATCCGTCCAGTTCATCAGGACCACAGATGTCGCCATCGAACCTCCTTGTCGTTGGAACCGTGAGCGATTCTCTCGCGCACGGCGCCCGCTCGCAACCTTTGGCGGCGTCGACGCGACGGCCTAGCGTGGCCGCCTGTCACTTGTCGCGGGCCAGCACGTCAGCGCGGACGGGGGCCTGCCCCCTTGACGCACGAACGGAGATCACGGACAACGGCTGGGTCACCGCACGCGCAAGCGACAGCGAGATCCGCATCATCAGCATCGAGCTGAAGCACGCGTAACCAGCAGCCTCCGTATGAGCACAGTCGCCTGGGCCGGCGTTCAGGAACGTCTCGAGGGAGCTGAGGGTCTGCCGCTCGGTCACGGTGCCACTCGGCCCCGTGGTGCGCTGCCGGCGGTGCGTCAGGCCGTGCGGCGTGCGACGTGGAGGATCGCTTGCCAATGCCGCCGCAGCTGTGGGACGCGGCGGCTGCTGATC
>JALYLO010000142.1 GCA_030774175.1 Actinomycetota bacterium | reverse complement strand
GCTCCTCTGACCGAGGCGACCAGCCAGCATCACGCGCACAATGCCAACAACCACCGCAAAGCACGCCCACCCCGAGCGCGCATACGCGACCGCCTTACCGCGTCGTCACGCGGAAAATGGGGCTAGCGGGCTGCCGTGCTGCACGGAGCCTGCGACGAGCGCGATCGCCGCGGCGACGAGCGCCACGAGGGCGACCGCCACTCCGGCGCGAAGACGCTTTGTCACTCTGAGTTCTCCCCTCATTCAGATTCCCTGACAAATAGCCGCCCCGTTCGGGCCGGAGACCACGGGCGAGGGCGATGATATCGATTGATCAACCCATATTCCACGGGGAGGTCGAGTCAGGTTCGAGATCGCCGTCGTCGGGTAGAACTTTCCGGATGACCCTGCTGCTGCGGAACCTGCTGCTCGGCCTCGCCGTCGCCCTCGTGGCCGCGTCTGTGGCGCTCGCCGCGCCGGCCAGGTTGACCGTCGTGTCGGGTGCCCCGTTCGCAGTTCGCGGCACGAGCTTCCAGCCAGGCGAGCACGTGCTCGTGGTCGTCGTCTCGGACGGTGACCGCGCCTCCAAACGGCTCCAGGCCGGGGCCGGCGGAGGGTTCGTCGCCCGGTTCCCGGCCATCCACATCGCGGCGTCGTGCGGCGCCTATCTGGTGCGCGCAACCGGCGACGAGGGCTCGCGCTCGGTGCTCAGGGCGATGCCGGAATGCCCGCAGCCGCTCACGCCCTGACGTAGCCACCCGTCGCGCGCTCGGCGCGTCCGTCGCGAACGAGTCGCTCCAGGTGGGCGAGCGACTCTGCCGTGGCGAAGCGGCGCAGGGTCGGCGAGAGCTCGTTCGCGAAGAGCTCGAGCGAGACGTCGTAGGCCGAGAGCGGCGTCCCGTCGAGCGCCGCCTGCGCACGGTCGAGTCGCTGACGATGATGCTCGCGGATCTCGCGCGCCCGCTCGACCGGGTCGTCGATGGGGTCGCGGTGGCCCGCGTAGGCGACCCGCGGCGCGAGCTCCATGACGCGGTCGAGTGTCTCGAGGTAGTCGCCGAGCGGATCGGGGCGCGAGTTCGGGTAGAGCCCGATCGCCGGTGTGATCCCCGCGAGGATCACGTCCCCGGCGACCATCACGCCGTTCTTCAGGAGGACGATGTGGCCGTCGGCGTGGCCGGGTAGGACCTCGACCCGCCACCCGTCGACCTCGTCTCCGGCGTCGAGCAGCTCCGGCCCCTCGACCCAATGCACCGCGTCGGCCAGGCGCTCGGACTCGCGCACGACGCCTCTCACCTCCTCGGCCGGCATGCCGTGCGACACCCAGTATTCGAGGAAGCGCGCCGGCGAGCGCCCCGGCCCCCACGCCTTCACGCACTGCTCGTAGTCCAGGCGACCCTGGAGAACCGGCGCGCCCGTGAGTCCGGCGATGTCGCGCGCCCCGCCGACGTGATCCGGGTGCATGTGCGTGATCACGATCCGTTCCACCGGCCCATCGAGCGCGTCCAGCACCGGGCGCCAGCGCGCCTCGGCGTCGCTCGTGCCGAGGCCGGTGTCGACGAGCGTCCACCCGCCTTCGGAGGAGGGCAGTAGATAGCAGTGCACATGGTCGATTCCGAACGGAAGCGCGAACGTCACGCGGCGGACCCCGTTTGCCAAATCGACCATCTCTGAGAAGCTACCGCCGTCGATGCCGGCGCTGCTGGAGCTCAACGAGGTCTCCGCCCGGTATGGGCAGGTGGAGGCGCTCCACGGGGTCTCACTCGCAGTCGGCGAGGGAGAGGTCGTTGCCCTCCTCGGAGCGAACGGCGCGGGCAAGACGACGACGCTGCGCGCGGTCTCGGGAGTGGTGCGCTGCGGAGGGGACGTCGTGTTCGCCGGGAAGCGACTCGGCCGCGCCGGCCCCGAGGCGACGGCGCGCGCCGGCATCGCGCATGTCCCGGAGGGGCGTGGGATCTTCGCCGAGCTCTCGGTGTGGGACAACCTCCGGATGGGCGCGTACCGCACGCGCCGGCCCGACTACTCGATGGTGCTCGAGTACTTCCCGTGGCTGGAGGCGCGTAAGCACCAGCAGGCGGGCACGCTCTCCGGCGGCGAGCAGCAGATGCTCGCGCTCGCGCGCGCATTCCTTCAGCATCCCAGGCTCCTGATGCTCGACGAGCCGTCGCTCGGGCTGGCCCCACTCGTCACGCGCGAGGTCTTCCGGGTGATCGCCGACCTGAACCAGAAGGAAGGGCTCGCGCTGCTCGTCGTCGAGCAGAACGCGGCGGTGGCGCTCGCGACCGCCCGCCGCGCATACGTGCTCGAGACGGGGCGGATCGCCGTCGAGGGCACCGCCGACGAGCTGAAGACCGACGAAGCCGTACGCTCCGCGTACCTCGGATACTGAGCGATGCAGCAGTTCTTCCAACAGTTGCTGGCCGGGCTCGCCGACGGATCGATCTACGGCTCGCTCGCGCTCGCGCTGGTGCTGATCTACAAGGCCACCGAGGTGATCAACTTCGCGCAGGGCGAGATGGCGATGTTCACGACCTACATCGCGTGGTCGCTGATCACGCACCATCACATCTCCTACTGGTACGCGTTCTTCCTCACGCTCGGCATCGCGTTCGTCTTCGGCGTCGGGCTGCAGCGCATCGTGATCCGCCCGCTCGAGCGCGCGAGCGTGCTGACGGTGGTGATGGCCACCATCGCGCTGCTCGTGATCCTGAACGGGCTCGCGGCGTGGATCTGGTCACCTCAGCTCCAGTTCTTCCCCAGCCCCTTTCCCACGTCGACCTGGGTCGTCGGCGGAGTCCACATCTCGAAACAGGACACCGGCACGCTCGGCATCACGATTGCGAGCGTCGTCGTCCTCTGGTTGTTCTTCCGCTTCACGAAGCTCGGGCTCGCGATGCGCGCCGGCGCGGTGAATCCCGCCGCCGCGCGCCTCCTCGGCGTCCGGACGACGTGGCTGCTCGCGCTCGGCTGGGGCTTTGCCGCCGTCCTCGGCGCCGTCAGCGGGATGATGGCCGCCCCGAGCGTCTTCCTCCAGCCGAGCATGATGCAGGCCATCCTGATCTACGCCTTCGCGGCCGCAGTGCTGGGCGGGCTCGAGAGCCCCGTCGGCGCGGTCGTCGGCGGACTGACGCTCGGGGTGCTCCTCAACCTGCTCGGGACCTACGTCCATCCCGTGACACCGGAGCTCCGGCTTCCCGTGGCGCTCGCGATCCTGCTCGTCGTCCTCCTGATCCGGCCCGCCGGGATCTTCGGCCGCGTAGCGGTGAAGCGGGTATGAGGCGCTGGTACGGCGTCATCGGCTTCGCGCTGCTCGTCGCGGCCGTCGTGGCCGCCCCGCTCGTTTCGACCCACTACCGGACGTTCCAGTTCTCGTTCGTGGCGATCTACCTGATCGCGCTGATTGGCCTGAACATCCTCACCGGATTCACGGGGCAGATCTCGCTCGGCCACGGGGCGTTCATGGGCATCGGCGCCTACACGACGACCATCCTCGTCGTCGACCACGGCTGGCGCGGCCTCTGGACGCTGCCGCTCGCGGGGATCGTCGCGGGCGTCGCGGGGCTTGCGTTCGGGCTGCCCGCCACGCGCTTCGCGGGCCCGTACCTCGCGCTGGCAACCTTCGCGGTGCCCCTCTCGTTCATCGGCCTCTTGAAGCGTTTCCCCCACTTCACGGGCGGAACGCTCGGCAAGCAGCTGCCGTCGCTGCACTCGCAGTTCGGCATTCACAGCAATCCGTCCGTGTGGATCTACTGGGTCTCCTGGGTGGTCGCCCTCTTCATGCTTGCGATGTCGTACGCAATCGTGCGCGGCCGTTTCGGGCGCGCGCTCCGCTCGGTGCGGGACAGCGAGATCGCGGCAACGGCAAACGGCATCTCCACCGCGCTCGTCAAGACCGCCGCCTTCGGGATCTCGGCGTTCTACTGCGGCGTCGCCGGCGGCCTGTTCGCGATGGCCGTCACCTACGTGAACCCCGACACCTTCCCGATCGACCTCTCGATCCTCCTGCTCGTCGGCATCGTGCTCGGGGGAGCCGGCTCGCTCGGCGGGATGGTGTTCGGCGCGCTCTTCGTCGAGTTCATCCGGATCACCTGGGGGCCGGCGCTGCTGGATCTGGTCTCGCGCGTGCACCACGTCGACACGCGCGCCCCGGGATCGCCGCTCGTGATCTACGGGGTCGTTCTCCTGCTCGTGCTCTACGCCGCACCGACCGGCGCCGCAGGGCTGCTGCGCCGGCTCCTGACCGGGAAGTCGGCGGTCGCGGGCCGGCTGAAGCCGCACAGGGCGACGCCGACGGATCCTGCCACGGGCTCCGAAGGGCCCTAACAAGCCGCTTCTCTTTGCGTCTCCATGCTCGTATAGTCCGGGCGTAGACGACCCCCCAGGTCACTCCGCAAAAGGAGAAACGCATGAAGAGAACGTTCCTGCTGATCGTCGCGGCGCTCGCTGCCTCGGCGGCCGTGGTGGTGACGGCCGGCGCGACGTCGACGGCGACGCCGGGCGTTACGGCGAAGTCGATCCTGCTCGAGGGGACCTTCCCCCTCAGCGGCCCGGCGTCGGGCTACGCCCCCATTCCCGCGGGAATGGGCGCGTACTTCTCGTACGCCAACGCGCAAGGCGGCGTCAACGGCCGCAAGATCATCTGGAAGTACGAGGACGACGGGTACAACCCCGCGAACACGGTCCAGCTCACGCACAAGTTCGTCGAGCAGGATCACGCGTTCGCGCTCGTCGGCGGCCTGGGCACGGAGCCCCAGACGGCTGTGCGCCAGTACCTGAACGACAATAAGGTGCCGCAGCTCTTCGTCTCCACGGGAGCGACCACGTTCGACCGCGACTGGGCCGTCTATCCGTGGACGCTCGGCTGGCAGCCCGACTACGAGGCCGAAGGGGCGATCTACGGCAAGTACGTCGCGAAGAACCTCCCGACCGCGAAGCTCGGCGTGCTCTACCAGAACGACGACTACGGCAACGACTATCTGCGCGGCCTGAACGCCGGCCTCACGGGGCAGCACGCGCCGCAGATCGTCGCCACCGCGCCGTTCGACCTCACGGCCGGCGCTCCGGCGGCGCAGGTGGCGAAGCTGAAGGCGTCGGGCGCCGACACCTTCGTGATCTTCGGGACACCGACGCCGACGATCCAGTCGTACGTGATTGCGACCAAGCTCGGCTGGACACCCGCGCACGTGATCACCAACTCGGTGTCCGCGACCGACGCGTTCCTGACGATCGCGACGAAGAGCGGCTCGACGATCACGAACGGCACGCTGACGGTGAGCTACCTGCTCGATCCGGCGAACCCGATCTACAGCAAGGCCCCGGGCATGAAGCTCTACCGGCAGATCATGGCCAAGTACGACTCCAAGGGAAACGCCAACGACGGCCTCAATCTCTACGGCGTCGCCAAGGCGTGGAACACCGTGAAGGTCCTGCAGGCAGCCGGGAAGAACCCGACGCGCGCGAGCCTGATGAAGGCGGCACGCAACATGAACCTCTCGGACAAGACGAAGAACGCGAACCCGTTCGCACTGCCCGGCGTGAGGACGTTCACGAAGGGTGGCTACCAGTACCCGATCTCGCAGGTGACGCTGGTCCAGTACCAGAACAACGTCTTCAAGCCGCTCGGGAAGCTGATCAACGGCCGCGGCGCCTGATCCCGCGACCGCCCGCAGTTGGAAAAGGGCCGGCGCAGCGCCGGCCCTTTTCTTTGCGGCAAGATGGCCTCATGCCGGAAGCCGTGATCGTCTCGACCGCGCGCACCCCGATCGGCCGCGCCGCCAAGGGATCCCTCGTCGATGCCCGCCCCGACGACCTGTGCGCGTTCGCGCTTCGGAGCGCGCTCGAGCAGGTGCCGCAACTGACGGGCGAGGAGCTCGTCGACGTGATCGTCGGCTGCGGCTTCCCGGAGGCCAAGCAGGGCATGAACCTCGGGCGGCGCGTCGCGCTGCTCGCAGG
>JALYLO010000141.1 GCA_030774175.1 Actinomycetota bacterium | reverse complement strand
GGTCGGCACAGGGGTGGTCGGCACAGGGGTGGTCGGCACAGGGGTGGTCGACTCAGGGGTCGTCGGGGCGGGCACCGGGGTCGGGGCGGGCGCCGAGGGCAAGGTCGGGGTCGGCTGGGGGCTCGGCTTCGGGCTCGGCTGTGGCTGTTTCGGGCTCGGCTTCGGCGCCGGGAGTGTCGGGGTCGACCTCCCTGCCGGCGTCGGCGCCGGGGCGCTTCGCCGGGACCGTGGAGCGCTCGAGGAGACGAGAACGGCAAGCGTCGGCTGCGCCTGCGCGAGGCTGCCGCGCGGGCGGGAGCGAATGGAGGGGCGACCGGCCGCGATCGAGGATTTTGCGATTCGCGCGGAAGCCGCGACGGCATCCCGCTTCGCACGACCGAGGGCCCTCGCACCCACGTCGCGGTGGTCGAGCGCTCCGATCACGACGCCTTGCGGGACAGTGCCGACGCGCGCCGCGCGGGCGAGCGAAGGGATGCGTCGTTCGTCGAGCGCCCGCAACCACAGATGGCCGAGACCGATTGCGAGAGCGGTGACGGTGGCGACGAACGCAGCGAAGCGAAGCGGACGCACGAAGCCATGGTTGCACGCTCACCGGATACTGCCACCGACGGTTTGGCGTGGGATACGAGCTACCGGCTATTTCGACGTCAAGCCGTTAGCGGCGCGGGGTCGAGCGCAACTCCTTCGAGGCGATGACGGTGTTCTTGCCACGCCGTTTGGCGTCGTACAGGCGACGGTCGGCATCGGTCAGGAGATCCTCCGCGGCGGCCGCCGCCGGAAAGCACGAGACCCCGAAGCTCGCCGTCAACATGATCGGCGCGCCGGGGCTCCCGATCGAGCTCGACTGGAGTGCGTCCCGCAGGCGCTCGGCAAGCTGCGCTGAACCGGCGAGGCCCGTGTCCGGTAGCAGCACCGCGAACTCCTCGCCTCCAAGCCGCACCGCGAGGTCGACGTCCCGCACCGTTGCCCGCAGGATTTCGGCAAAGCCGCGCAGCGCCTCGTCACCGGCCTCATGGCCGTAGGTGTCGTTGACTCGCTTGAAGTCGTCGAGATCCGCAAGGACGATCCCGAGCGGTGATCCATTTCGCCTGGAGCGGGCGACCTCGGCCTCGAGCTGCGACAGAAAACGGCGACGGTTCGCGAGCCCGGTCAGCTCGTCGGTGACCGCCTGCCGCTGCACTTGTCCGTGCAGCCGCGCGTTCTCGAGCGCGATCAGGGCTTGCGAGGCGATCCACGCAGCGGCATCTCTCGCATCGACACCGAAGCCGGCAGCCGGTGGAAAGAGCGTCATCATCGCCGGCTGGCCCTCCGACACCTCGAGCGTGACCTCGAGGGTCTCGCCCGCGTCCGGTGGGATGCTGCCGCGTGTTGCCAGGATCGAGCCATCGGCGGTGATCGTTCCGCCAGAGGCGTCCGTTGCTTCGACGGCCGCGCGCAGGATGACCGGCAGGAGTGCTTGCGGGTTGTGTGTCGCAGCAAGGGTCTCGCCGACGAGCGCAACAGCGTCGCGAACCGTGTTGGGCGGCGGCTCCGCACGGCGCCTCGCCTCTCGCCGCGCGAAGAACTCGAACGCAAGTCCCGAGGCGGTGAGCATCGCGACGAACGGCCAGAGCCTTCGCAGCGGGATTCGAGGCTGCGAGCGAAATGCATACAGCCGCGTAGGCGCCCGGTTGCTCGAGCCCAGCGACAGGTCGTCGTGCACGCTCCCTCGCAGGAGCGCCGCGACCGACCGCCGCGTTGCCGGCGGGGACGCCGCCACCACCCTGCCGCCGACCGTGACGACGAGCTTGGTTGCGAGGGACCGCTCGCGTGCGGATCGAAGCAGTGCTGCGTCCGGCCGCACACCGACGATGACTCGGCCGACATAGCGTCCGCGGCTGTACACCGTGACCGCGGCGCTCGGACCGGAGAGCCCCGCCACGCCAACGGTGCGGCCGTTCCAGAGCGCAAAGGCGACCCCCGGCTGCGCTCGCGAGATCGCGAGCAGCGCCGGCGCGTCCCGTCGAACGAAGGCGCTCTGCACATCGGGCCTCCCGGCGAGGCGAGACGCCGTAGCGGACGCAATCCGCTCGCGGCCGGCGATCAGGCTCCGCGCAACCTGCAACGTGCTCCCCACGTCGTCGAGGCGTCCCGAGCGCAGGCTGCCGAGCGCAGCCGTCTCGGTCGCCCAGCAGGCTGCGCCGGCGGAGACCCCGATCACGAGCGCGGCAAGGAGGACGGACGCTCCGGCGGCACGCAGAGTGGACGAGTTCGACCGCGCGCTCAGGCGCGTCTCAACCGCTCTGACCGCAGTTACGACCGTGCGCCGCAATCCTTCGAATCTAGTCGATTGCGGCGAAGGAACGGTAAGTCATCCCCCGAAAGGGGGAGGCAATGGCGAGGAGGGCTCGCGTGACGGGGGTGATCGTGGACGAGCTTCCGATCGAGGCATGCAGGCATCTGGTCGCTACTCGAACCGGAACGATCGGCTATCCCGACGACCACGCGATCGCGGTCGCCGAGTGCTCGCTCCGCATCGCCGAACAGCTGTCGGTCGGTGACGAGACGTGTCAGACGATCGTCGAGGGCGCGCTTCTCCACGACGTGGGGAAGCTCCGGGTCGACAAACGAATTCTGTCCAAGCCGGCGCCGCTGACGCCGGACGAGCGCCGCGAGATCAGGCAGCATCCCGTCGAAGGCGAGCTAATCGTGCGCACGGCCGTCGATATGCACGTCGGCGAGGTCGTGCGAGCCCATCACGAGCGATGGGACGGCGCCGGCTACCCGCACGGACTGGGCGGCGCCGAGATCCCCCTTGCAGCGAGAATCGTCGCCGTCGCCGACGCCTACCTCGCGATGCGAGAGAATCGGCCGTATCGCGAGCCGCTGTCTCGAGAAGCAGCGCTGAGAGAACTGCGGGACTGCGCCGGGACACAGTTCGACCCGGCGTGCGTCGAGGCGCTGGCGCAGCTCGTCTGAACGGCTCGGCGCTGGACGAACTGGAGCCGGCGCCCGCTGGCGCCGACGAGCGCCCTTCGCATCCGCCGGAAGGAGTCCGCCGGCGCATCTCAAACGACGAAGGTGCGCCGGCGGCGAGCCTCAAGTACGACGGCTGCAGGGTTGTCGTCGGCGCAATCCGCTCACACCTTGAGGCGCGCCTGCGCGAGAATCACACTTTCGGGGGTTGCGGCCGAATCCCCTGCTAGCTTGGATTCGGTGTGCCCGAGGGCAGCCGTTGCGGCCTTTCGCCCCTCGGCCGAGCTTGGCCAATCGATGAGAGGAGCACTGCGGCTGTGAGCGAGGTCGTGATCGAACCGACGCTGCATGCGGCATCGTCATCTGCCACGTCGCGAGCGCCCGAGGACGCAGGCGCCGCGAACCGCCGACTTCGTCGGCTCGCCCTCGATGTCCACGACGGGCCGATGCAAAGCCTCGTCGCGGTCGGTTACGGCTTGCGCGATCTGCGCCGTCAGCTCGAAAGTCCGACTCGCGAGGGGGACGGTGCAGTCGATCAGCTCGATCTGATGGTCGCCGAGCTGGTCGGCGCCGAGCAGGGGCTGCGAAGTCTCATCACGACGCTCGACGAAGGAGCGCAGTCCTTCGATTCGCTGGATGTGATCGCCGCGAATGAGCTCAAGCGCTTCAGCAGCCGCTCGACCGCCACGACGGAACTCGTCGTCCAGTCCAGCTGCCACCCCGACAGCCACTCGCAGGGCATTGCCATCAGCTCTGTGCTTCGCGAGGCGCTCACCAACGTTGCGAAGCACGCAGACGCGCGCAACGTCGTCGTCCGACTCGACGCCGACGACGAGAGGATCCTGCTCCAGGTCGAAGACGACGGTCAGGGATTCGATCCCGCGGCCGTCAGCGACGACCGCATCGGCCTGGCCAGCATGCGTGATCGGCTACTGCTCTTGGGCGGCGATCTCGCGATCGCGACGAAGCGCGGAGGGCCGACCGTCGTCACGGCGACCTTCGGCCGCTGGCGTCACCCGACGCCTCACTGAGCCGCGGTTCCCCCGATCGCCAGTACCATCGAAGACGCGGCGATGAGGGCACGAGCGATTGCAGCCGCGTTGACGCCCCTCCGGGACGGCGGCGCGGCCCTCGACGAGAATGCGCTGCTTCCGTATCTCGGGTTTCTGGAAGCGGCCGGCATCGACGGCGTCTTGCTGCTCGGGACGACCGGCGAAGGGATCGCCTTGTCCGTCCCGGAGCGTCAGAAGGCACTTTCGATCGCGGTCGCCGGGCCAGTGTCTGTCCTCGCGCATTGCGGCGCCCAGACGACCGCGGACACGATCGCGCTGGCGGCGCACGCAGCCGAGGTAGGGGCCGAGGCGGTCGCGGTGATCGCGCCGCCCTATTTCCTTTTCGACGACGACGCGCTGCTCGCGCACTTCGTCGCAGCAGCGCGCGCATGCGCGCCGCTGCCGTTCTACGCGTACGAGTTCGAGAAGGCGTCGGGCTACGCGATCCCGCCCTCGGTCGTGGAGCGGCTGCGCGATGCCGTCGACAACCTGGTCGGGATGAAGGTCAGCGACGCCCCGTTCTCGAAGGTGCAGCCCTACCTCCTCGAGGGCCTCGACATCTTCATCGGCGCGGAGTCGGTGATCGGGGAAGGCCTCGCGGCCGGCGCCGTGGGCGCGGTCTCGGGGCTCGCGGCGGCGTTCCCGGAGGTAGTCGTCGAGGCTGTGCGCACGGGCGACTCGACGCGGGCCGGTGAGCTGCGCCAGGTGATCGAGCGCTACCCGCGCCACGCCGCGTTCAAGGCGGTCGTCGCAGCGCGCGGCGTTCCCATCCGCGAGGACGTACGCGCTCCGCTTCGCGGCCTCACCGACGCCGAGCGGGCCGAGCTCCTCACTGCGGTGGTCGAGTGCACCGTTCCGGAGGTTCCGTGATGATCCTGGCAGGCGAAAAGCAAGCCGGGCAAGGATGCAGGGAGCCCCGATAGCGGTGTTCTATCGGGGCGACCGAGGACGCCGCCCGGCGTAGCTTTGCAGCCGCCAGGGCGCGCGAGACTTTCGGAATGTTGCACTAGGACTCGCCGAGCTCGTCGATCGCCCGGCGAGCGCGAGCCTGAACGTCTGCCCGCCGGCCCGCGACGTCGGGCACCTGATCGACGGGTGTCTCGCCCGACTCGAACGCCTCGCGCTCGGCCTCGAGCCCCTTCGAGGCCTCGAGCTTCGCGCGCAGGTCGTCGGCGGGCGACGGGAGCAGAGCGGGCCGGCCGCGGCGGCGCAGGAGCGCGTGGAGGCCGAGGCCGCCCGCGAGCAGCGCGAGCAGGCGCTTCATCGCGGCGATGCTACACTGCCGCCGCTTCTCGCCACGCTCGTCGCGCCGTCACCCCGAAACGGCGTACAGGAGGCGCGGCCGATTCAGTCCATGAGAAGGGAGATTCGGGCCTTGAGCCAATACGAGATCATGCTCTTGCTGGACGCGGACCTCGCCGAAGAGCGGGGGAACGAGATCATCCACCGCATCCGCGAGTCCGTCGACGGCTCGGGCGGCACCTGGGACGGCCACGAGCCGTGGGGGCGCCGGCGCCTCGCCTATGAGATCGCGCATAAGAACGAGGCGGTCTACCACCTCCTCCTCTTCACCTCCCCCGCCGAGACGCTCGCCGAGATCACGCGCGTCCTCAAGATCACCGACGGCGTCACCCGCTACGGTGCGTTCCGGCGCGTCAAGGATGGGCACACGAAGCCTCCGTCCCAGATCCCCGTGGGCGCACCGGTACCAGCGGCCGTGTCCAGCGACGACGGCGACCGCCGCGCCAGCGCCGTCCCAGCCGATGACAGCGCCGAGGCTGACGAGTAGCCTGGGTCGTCCCGTAGAGAGGAGCGAACAACCATGGCCAACATCAACCGTGTCGTGCTCGTCGGCAACCTGACCCGCGACCCCGAGCTGCGCCACACGCCTTCCGGCATGGCGGTCTGCAGCCTGCGCATCGCGGTCAACACCCGCCGGAAGGACGCGACCTCCGGCGAGTGGACGGAAAAGCCGAACTATTTCGATATCACGGTCTGGGGCAACCAGGGCGAGAGCTGCGCGCAGTACCTCGCGAAGGGCCGGCCCGTCGCAGTCGACGGCCGCCTCGAATGGCGCGAATGGGACGCCCAGGACGGCAGCAAGCGTCAGGCGGTCGAGATCATCGCCGACAGCGTCCAGTTCCTCGGCAGCCGCGACGGTGGCGGCGGCGAGGGCGGCGGTGGCGGCAATCAGTTCGTGCCGGCAGGCGCGTCGGGCGGATCCGAGGCCGACTTCCAGGGCGCCGACGACGACATTCCGTTCTAAGGAGACGATGTGGCAGCACCGAAGAATTCCGACCGCGACCGCAGCTCGAGCAGGGGCGCCGGCAAGCGCAACGCGCCCCTGGGGCCGGGGCGCCGCAAGTCCTGCTTCTTCTGCAAGTCGAAGGTCGACGAGGTCGACTACAAGAACGTCAACGAGCTCCGTCGCTACGTGTCGGAGAAAGGCAAGATCCGCAACCGCCGCATCAGCGGCGCGTGCCGGCGCCACCAGCGCCAGGTCGCCGTCGCGGTGAAGCGCGCTCGCGAGCTCGCCCTGCTCCCGTACGTCGGGGACAAGTAGCCGCGAGATGGAAGTGATCCTCAAGCAGGACGTCGACTCGCTCGGCCTCCGAGGCGAGGTCGTGAACGTGGCACGCGGCTACGCGCGCAACTTCCTCCTGCCCCGCGGGCTCGTGGAGGTCGCGACCCCGGGCCTCGTGCGCGAGCTCGAGAAGCGCGACCGGCAGCGGGCCCGCCACGAGGCGAAGACGGGCGACGAGGCAGCCGCGATCGCAACGCGCCTCGCGTCGTTCGAGCTGCGCTTCGACGTGAACGCGGGGCCTACCGGCGCGCTCTTCGGCTCCGTGACCCCCACGAACGTCGCTGACCGGCTCTGGGACGAGGAGAAGATCCGCGTCGACCGCCGCAAGCTCTCGATGGAGCCGATCAAGCGGATCGGCCGCTATACGGTGAGCGTCGAGGTGTTCGCCGACGTGACCGCCGAGCTGAAGCTCGTCGTCGCACCGGAGGGCGAGGAGCTGCCGCCGCAGGAGGCACTCGACGAGCTCGAAGCGCAGGAGACCCAGGCGGCCGAGGAGGCCGCGGCAGCTGCGGCAGCCGCCGACCTCTACGAGGACGCCGCCGACCTCTCCGACGCCGACCTCAACGACCCCGCGCAGCCGCCGACCGAGGCCGCCGCCGAGGAGCCCATGCCCGGGGCTCCGGGGACGCAGGCCCCGGGCGCAGACCAGCCCGCCGACGAGCCTTCGTAAGCGCTGTCCACAGGCTCTCCACCGGCCTGTGGACGACTTTCCACGGGATATCCACAGCCCGCTGCGGCCTGTGGAACTCGCGCGAAAGTTGCCGCAAGTACCGTCCGTTCTGTCCACTATCTTAACACGAACGTACGTTCTATACTCCCTGCATCCGCCGCTTCTCCAACACCCAGGCACCGGTTACCCACAGCCCTTCCCCTGAGGGCCAAGGCAGGGTTCACTACCCGCGGATGGCCATGCCTGCCCAGGCTCTCGGAACCGCCCCGATCCCGCCGCAGAACCTCGACGCCGAGGAGTCTGTCCTCGGCGCGATGATGCTCTCGCCGCTGGCGATCGGGGCGGTAACCGAGTCGACGAACATCAGCGCCTCGGACTTCTACCGCGAGAGCCATGGCCACATCTACAAGGCGATTCTCGCGCTCTACGCGAAGGGCGAGCCGGTCGACGCGATCACCGTCGTCGACGAGCTCGACCGCGCGGGCACGCTCGACGCAGTCGGCGGCGCGGAGCGGGTGCACGAGCTTGCCGCTCTCGTCCCGGCGGCATCGAACGCATCGCACTACGCGCGCATCGTCAGCGAGATGGCGACCCTGCGCGGGCTGATCCGCGCCGGCAACGACATCGCGCGGCTCGGCTTCGACCGGCCCGGCGAGACGATCGAGCTCGTCGACCGGGCGGAGAAGATCGTCTTCGACCTCTCGCAGCAGCGGGTGACGAGCGAGTTCGCCCACATCGACGACCTGCTGAAGGAGTCCTTCGAGACGATCACCAAGCTGTACGAGGCCGGCAGCGACATCACCGGCACGCCCTCGGGCTTCCGCGACCTCGACCGTCTCACCTCCGGGTTCCAGCCCGGCAACCTGATCATCATCGCGGCACGCCCCTCGATGGGGAAGTCGGCCCTCGCGTTGTGCATGGCGTCGAACGTCGCCGTCCGGTACGACCAGCCGGTCGCGCTGTTCACGCTCGAGATGTCGAAGTCGGAGGTGACGCAGCGGCTGATGTGCGCCGAGGGCAAGGTCGAGTCGCAGCGCCTGCGCACCGGCAAGCTCGCCGTCGACGACTGGCCGCGTCTCACCGCGGCGTGCGACAAGCTCGCGAAGGCGCCCATCTACGTCGACGACACCGGCTCGATCACCATGATGGAGATCCGCTCGAAGCTGCGCCGACTGAAGCTGCGCGCGCCAGACCTCGGCCTCGTGATCGTCGACTACCTCCAGCTGATGACGAGCGGCACGTCGGTCGAGAACCGCGTGCAGGAGGTGTCCCAAATCTCGCGCGCGCTGAAAGTGCTGGCACGCGACCTCGAAGTGCCGATCGTCGCGCTGTCGCAGCTGTCGCGTGCGGTCGAGCAGCGCCACGACAAGCGGCCGATCCTCTCGGATCTTCGCGAGTCGGGCTGCCTCAGCGGCGGGACCCGGGTGTACCTGCCGGACGAGGGCGTCTACCGGCCCATCCGGGAGCTCGAAGGACGGAGCGGCTTCCGCGTTCTCGCCGTCGACACCGAGTCGTGGGAGCTGGAGCCACGAACCGTGACACGGGCATTCGCTACCGGAAGGAAGCCGGTCTTCCGGCTGAAAACCCGGCTCGGGCACCAGATCCGCGCGACCGCGAATCACAAGTTCCTCGCCTTCGACGGCTGGCGCCGTCTCGACGACCTCGCTCCGGGCATGCGCCTGTCAGTGCCGCGCGCGCTCGCAGGGCCTGATTCGCAGACACTGCCTGACTCGCAGACGCTCGGGCGCGCCGAGCTCGCGCTGCTCGGCCACCTGATCGGGGACGGCTGCACGCTTCCGCAGCACGAAATCCGGTACACGTCGAAGGACCGCGATCTGGCGGAGACGGTCGCCGATCTCGCGAGCGAGATCTTCGGCGCTGCGGTGCGGCCGCGGATTCGAGCGGAGCGACGCTGGTTCCAGACGTACCTGGCTGCCTCGGTCGAGTTGACCCAGCGCGTTCGGAATCCCGTCGCGGCGTGGCTCGACGAGCTCGGGATCTTCGGGCTTCGAGCACCGGAGCAGCACGTCCCCGAGCGCGTCTTCGAACAAGGCCGGCACGGGATCGCGGTCTTCCTCCGGCACCTGTGGGCGACGGACGGTTACATCCAACCCGGGCGGGGCCGCGGTTATCCGGTGGTGCGCTATGACTCGACGAGCGAGCGGCTCACGCGCGACGTGCAGGCGCTCCTCCTGCGGCTCGGCATCATCGCCACTCGGCGTGTCGTGTCGATGGGCGCAAAGGGTCGGCCGAGTCATCGTCTCACCGTCTCGGGGAAGGCCGACGTCGAGCTCTTCCTCGCACTCGTCGGAGGCGTCGGTGCGCGCAAGGCCGCTGCCTGCGTCCAGATCCGCAAGCAGCTCAGACTCGTCGCACCCAATACAAACCGCGACACCATTCCCGCAACGGCGTGGCGAACGATCGTCGTGCCCGAGATGGTTGCGAGCGGAGTGACGACCCGTGCTCTCCAGGCGTCGCTCGGCACCGCCTATTGCGGGTCAGCCCTGTACCGAAGCGGCCTGAGTCGGAAGCGGGCCGCACTCGTCGCCGAGATCGTCGATTCCGACCGCCTGGCCCAGTTGGCCGCGAGCGACGTGTATTGGGACGAGCTGGTGTCGATCGAGCCAGACGGCGAGGAAGAGGTCTACGACCTCACGGTCGACGGGCTGCACAGTTTCGTCGCCGAGAACATCGTCGTTCACAACAGCATCGAGCAGGACGCCGACCTGGTGATGTTCGTCTACCGCGACGAGTACTACAACCCCGAGGACACCGAGTCCGCCGGCGTCGCAGAGCTGATCCTCTCCAAGCACCGAAACGGCGCGACCGGCAGCGAGAAGCTCGCCTTCCAGAAGCGCTATGCGAAGTTCGCAGACCTGGCGGCGGCATGACGGCGGGGCCGCAGACGACGGTGTGGCTCGCTCCCTCGGCGACGTCGTACTCGTGCCTCTGCGAGCCGTGCCTCGAGAGCGCCCGGCGGTCCGGGGCGCTCTTCGCCGACGCGCTGGCGGGCGCGAGCGTGCGCGGGACGGTCGGCGTCGACACGGAGCTCGCGCTCGCGCGCTGCGCGGCGGGCCACGAGATGGTGCTGCGGCGGGTTGAGCGGCCCCCGGGCCTGCAGCGTCACGACAACCGGCAGTTGCAGATCGCATGATCGAGCGGCAGCACGTCTGGCTCGGTCCGGAGGCGACGGCCTTCGAAGAACGGTGCGACGTGTGCCTGGCGGTGCGCGAGTCCCTTGCGGCCGACGCCTGCATCGTGCACGGCACGCTCCGCCGTGAAGCCGACGTCGGCTTCACCACCTGTCGCCGCGGTCATCGCATCGTCGTACGCCGCGTCGCGCGCGCGCTCGCGCGCGCCGTCTAGACTGCGGCCGTGCCATCGACCGTTGTGGTCGGCGCGCAGTGGGGTGACGAGGGCAAGGGCAAGATCGTCGACCTGCTCGCCCAGGATTCGGACGTCGTGTGCCGCTACCAAGGCGGTCCCAACGCCGGGCACACGATCGTCGTCGGCAACGCGACGTTCAAGATCCGCCAGACGCCGAGTGGGGTGATCTCGGGCAAGACGTCGGTGATCGGCGCGGGCTGCGTCGTGGATCCGCAGGTGCTGCTCGAGGAGCTCGACGACCTGGCGGGGCGTGGTATCGACCCATCGGTCGTGGTCGTCTCCGGGAACGCGCATCTGATCATGCCGTGGCACGTCGCAATCGACCAGGCGTCGGAGCGTAGGCTCGGCCAGCTTCAGATCGGGACGACTCGGCGTGGGATCGGGCCGGCGTACGCAGACAAGGCGTCGCGGATCGGCATCCGCGTGCAGGACGTCCTGGACCCGAAGATCCTGCGCCAGAAGATCGAGGTTGCGCTCGCCGAGAAGAACGTCTGGCTCGAGCGCGTGTACGAGGTGGCGCCTTTCGACCTCGAGGAGATCTGGTCGCGGTACGCCGGTTACGCGAAACGGCTCGCCCCGTACGTCGGCGATGTGTCGCTGCTGGTCGACCAGGCACTGCGCGACGGCAAGCAGGTGCTGTTCGAGGGCGCGCAGGCGACGCTGCTCGACCTCGACCACGGCACGTATCCGTTCGTCACCTCGTCGAATCCGATTGCGTCGGGTGCCCCGACCGGCATCGGCATCGGCCCGACGCGGATCGACCGGGTGCTCGGCGTCGCAAAGGCGTACGTGACACGCGTCGGCGAGGGGCCGTTCCCGTCGGAGATCCCGGGGGAGGAGCAAGCTCGCCTGCGGGAGCTCGGCGGCGAGTTCGGCACGGTCACCGGACGGGAGCGGCGCTGCGGCTGGCTCGACCTCATCGCGCTGCGCTACGCGGTGCGCATCAACGGGATCACGTCGCTCGCACTGACGAAGCTCGACGTGCTCTCTGACTTCGCGGAGCTCCCGGTCTGTGTGCGCTACCGGCTGCGCGACGGGTCGGAGACTGAGCACTTCCCGGCGCACCAGTCCGACTTCCACCACGCGGAGCCCGTCTGGGAAGTGCTCCCCGGCTGGAAGCGGCAGATCGACGACGCGACGAGCGTCGACGCGCTGCCGACGGCGGCGCGTGACTATGTCGAGTTCGTCTCGCGTGCCCTCGACGTACCGATCGAACTGGTCGGCGTCGGCGCGGCCCGCGAACGTGTTCTCGCGTAGAGGTTCGAGTGCTCGCGTACTCACCCGACACGTGGACGCAGATCATCGTCGCGTTCTCGATCTTCGGCCCGGTTGCCGCCACTGCCGTGATCGCGTGGAAGGTGCTGCGCAGCGCACGGAACGATCCCGACGAGCAACGCTGGGCGCGCCTCGCCGAGCAACGCCGCGGAGGCGACCCCGACACCTGATCCGGGCCTTTCGAACACGGCTCGGCGAGGCGTGTCCCTTGGCCAGGCGGCCATGTCCCTTGGTCAGACCAAGTGTGAAATG
>JALYLO010000140.1 GCA_030774175.1 Actinomycetota bacterium | reverse complement strand
CGGGTGGATAGCGGAGCAGTCGCGAAGCTATGCGGAGACGATCGAGGTGTGGAAGACCTCGTGCCCGCGACTGGCTGTGTGAAAAGACGCGCTGGCTGACGACCTCATTCGCATCGATCGCGGGCGCGTGCTGCTGACGGCGGCCGGTCGTGAACTCCTCTCGACACTGCCTCGGCAAGCATCGCCTAGCGACGCTTGAAATCTTCGCGTGCCTCGGCGTTCATCTCAGCATCCGGTGTCGCTACGTTCGCCGTCGCGAGAAGGTCGGTTTCCGCGGCTGGAGAGAGAGATCGGTGGAGGGACAGTCTTTCCGGCGGGCTGCGTCAGCCCGTGGCGGGTCAGTTTTTGGCGGCTCGCGGAAGAGCGTGCCCGTACGGCTGCTGAAGGAGCGCGGTCTTGGTGTGAGCGGCTCGTTGGAGTAGCCAGTCGGCGAGTGCGTCTGCCGGAACCGGTCGGCTGAGGTAATAGCCTTGGGCCTGGTCGCAGTGGAGTTGGCTGAGTTTGTTCCAGGTTGCTTCGGTCTCGACGCCTTCGGCGACGACTCTGAGTCCGAGGTTGCGGCCGAGGTCGATCGTTGAGCGCACGATGACGGCATCATCTTCGTCATTTTCCATGTTCATCACGAACGAGCGATCGATTTTGATCTCGCCGATCGGCAGCCGCTTCAGGTAGGCGAGTGAGGAGTAGCCGCTTCCGAAGTCATCGATCGCGAGCTGGACACCCATTGCGTCGAGGCGGCTGAGGACGGCCCTGGCGCGCATCGGGTCGGCGAGAATGACGCTCTCGGTGAGTTCCAGCTCGAGCCGCTCCGCCGCCAGTTGGTGCTTCTCCAGCAGCCGGGCGACGATTGCCGGGAGCTCGAGGTCGAGCAGGTCGCGGGCGGATACGTTGACGGCGACGCTGAGCTCGAGTCCTAGTTCCTGCCAGGCGGCGAGTTGGCGAAGCGCGGCGTCGATCACGGAATGGGTGAGCTCTCTGATCAGGCCGGTGCGCTCCGCGAGCGGAATGAATTGATCGGGGCTGATCAGGCCCCGTTCGGGATGCTGCCAGCGCACCAACGCCTCGACGCTCGTGACGCGGCCGCTACCGAGATCGGCCTTGGGCTGGTAGTGGAGGACGAGCTCCTGCTGGTCGATAGCGCGCCGCAACTCGCCGACGAGCGCGAGCCGAGCCGGGCTGTACTCGTCGCGGCCGGCCGAATAGAGCTCGCAGCCGCTGTGGTCTTGCTTGGCCAGGTACATGGCGACGTCGGCTCGCTGCAGCAGCGTCTCGACATCCGTGCCATGTTCGGGGTAGAGGGCGATGCCGACGCTGGCGTCGAGATCGAGGCTGATTCCTTCGAGCGCGAACGGTTCTCGTAGCGACCGTCGGATCTTCTCGGCGACAGCGAGCGCGGCCTGCGGGTCGGCGATCGTTGGCAGAAGAACACCGAATTCGTCGCCACCGAGCCGGGCGATGCTGTCGCTCGCACGCAGCCCCGCACGCAGCCGCGTCCCGATCTCCTTGAGGAGCAGGTCGCCGTTGTGGTGACCGAGCGTGTCATTGACCTCCTTGAAACGGTCGAGATCGAGGAGCATCAGGCCGACCCGGCCGGGTTGACGTCGGGTCGCCAGGATCGCCTGCGCGGCGCGGTCGTGAAAGAGGCTGCGGTTGGGCAGGTCGGTGAGGGGGTCGTGCAGGGCGAGGTGCTTGTTTTCTGCTGCTTGACGGCGGAGCCGCGTCGAGGCGCTCGCCACGATCCGGAAGAGCGCCAGATAGAGCAGCGCCAGCCCCGCAAGCAGGATGAAGGTGAGCCGGGTCGTGTCGTGGTCGATCGCAGCCCGGATCGGCCGGTAGGGCAGATAGACCTCGAAGGCACCCGCGACCGGCCGCCCAGACGCAAAGCTGAGAGGCGTGTAGACCTCGAGCAGCTGGCCAAAGCTCCGGTCGGTTGCATTCTCGGCCTTACGCAGATCCGAGATCTCCGAGGCTGTCCGACCCGAGAGCGCCCTCTGCAGCTCCTCGGAGGGCGGAAAGAGCTGGCCGATGATCGGATGGTCGCTCGCGTAGACCACTCGCGCGTCGCGATTCCAGATCTTGATCCGGGCGATCTCCTTCCCACTCAGGCTCGGCTGCAGGATCCGGTCAAGCCTGCGGACGCGCCCCGCGCTGAGGCCTGCCGTCAGATCCACCGGGGCGAGCTGCGGCTGCACGAGCGACTGCTCGAGCAGTGCCGCCGACTGCCGCGCGTTCACAAGCGCCCTCTGCTGGATCTCGACGCGCAATTCATGCGTCAGCGCGAAGCCAAGCAGCACAATCGGAAGCAGACTCGCGACCGCGAATTTCCCAAGGAGGCCAACCCGCGGCCGCAGTGCCTGGCGGAAGGTACGCATTGGTCCGGCCAATATCGGCAACGGCGCCACAAGCTTGAATCCGCGAGCAGGAGGCAGGAGCTGAGCGCGGTTGTCTGTTGGAGCGGTCAGTCCCGCAGCGGCGCCGCTTGGGCGGGCGCCGTGTCCGGGCGGACGCCCAGGTAGAGCCGGCCCACCTCAGGATCGTCGAGCAGCCGGCTGCCGGGCCCCGTGTGCTTGACGACGCCGCCGTCGAGCACTGCCCCGTGCTGCGCGATCGCGAGCCCCGAGCGGGCGTTCTGCTCGACGAGCAGGATCGTCCAGCCGCCGCCCGCGAGCGACGCGAGTGTGGCGAACACTTCGCTGCGCGCGCGCGGGGCGAGCCCGATCGAGGGCTCGTCGACGAGCAGCACCTTCGGCTCGAGCATCAGCGCGCGCGCGATCTCGACGGTCTTCTGCTCGCCGCCGGACAGCGAGCCGGCGCGCTCGCGGCGGCGTTCGGCAATCAGCGGGAAGCGCTCGGCGAGCTCTTCGGCCCGCCGCTGCACCGCCTTCCGGTCAGGGTTGATGTAGCCGCCGAGCAAGAGGTTTTCCCACACGGTCATCAGCGGGAAGAGGCTGCGCTCCTGCGGCACGTGAACGACGCCGAGTGAGAGCAGGCGCCGCGGCGAATAGCCGATGATCTCCTCGTCGCCGAGCAGGATCGACCCGCGCCTCGGACGCAGGAGCCCGCTTACCGCGCGCAGCACCGTCGACTTCCCCGCGCCGTTCGGGCCGATCAGGCAGGTGATCGCTCCGGCCTCGGCGACGAGGTCGAGCCCGCGCAGCACGTCGCCGAACCCGTAGCCCGCGACGACGTCCTTCAGCACGATCCTCATCCGTTAGTCCCCGAGGTACGCGTCGAGCACGCGTGGGTCGCCCTGCATCTCCGTCGCGGGACCCTCGGCGATCTTGCGGCCTCGGTCGAGCACGATTACCGGGTTGCACAGCCGCATCACGAGCGGCATGTCGTGCTCGACCACGAGGAAGGTGAGGCCCTTGGTGTTGAGCCGGCGGATGTGGCGCTCGATCGTCTCGATCAGCACCGGGTTCACGCCGGCGGCCGGCTCGTCGAGCAGCACGAGCCGCGGACGGCCCATCAGCGTGGCCGCGAACTCCAGCAGCTTTCGCTGGCCGAAGGAGAGCTCTGCCGCGAGCGTGTTCGCGTGCGCGGTCAGGTTGAAGTCGGCGAGCAATTCCTCGCCGAGCGCGCGCTCCACCTTGGAGACGCGCGTATGGACTGCGCCGAGCACGCCGTGTGGCACCGCGAGTGCGAGGTTCTCGAGCACGGTCAGGTTCGGAAAGACCCGCGCCTGCTGGAAGGTGCGGATCAGTCCCTGACGCGCGAGGCGCGTCGGGTCGGGCTTGCGTACGATGCGGCCGCCGAATCGAACCTCGCCGCTGTCCGCGGGCAGGTAGCCCGTGATGAGGTTGAACACGGTTGTCTTTCCGGAGCCGTTCGGGCCGATCAGCCCTGTGATCGTCCCGGCTTCGACCGCGAAGGTGCACTCATCGACGGCGACCACGCCGCCGAAGCGCTTGCAGGCTTCGTTCACCTCGAGCAACGCCGTCACGAGGCGGCCACCTCCTTGGCGCGGCCCTCAGGGGGCAGCCGCCGCAGGCGCAGCTTACGCCCCCGGTCCGCGAGCGACGGAAGGATGCCGCGTGGCAGGAGGAGGATCACGACGAGGAACACGCTCGAGTAGCCGACGAGATAGAGGTCGCTGGCGCCCAGCCGATAGGCGAGGTACTTCTGCGCCGGCACGAGGATGAACGCGCCGAGGACCGGGCCCCAGATCGTCCCGCGCCCGCCGAGATAGACCATCAGCACCATCCCGATCGTGACGAGCGGGTCGACGGCGAACTGCGGATAGATGAACGAGAGGTAGTAGGCCCAGACGCCGCCGACCATCGCCACCAGCCCCGCGGAGAGGGCAAACGCCGTAAGTTTCGCGAAGCTTGTCTGCACGCCCAGGCCGCGCGCGCGATCTTCGTCGTCACGGATGGCGAGCAGCGCGAGACCGAGCTTGCTCCCGCGCACATACCAGCTCGCGAGCATCGACAGCGCGAGCACACCGAGCATCCCGAAGTAGAACGGCACGTTGTAGGTCGACACCGCGAAGTTGGGTGTGGGGATCGCGATTCCTTGCGATCCGCCGGTGAGCGACCGAAGGTTGAACGCGAGCTGCTGCGCGACGAAGAGCAGCGTGATCGTCACGATTGCAAACGTCGCGGCGCGGGTGCGGTAGGCGACCCAGCCCACGGGCAGCGAGGCGATCGCGACGCCGATTCCGATCAGCGGCAGGACGTAGAACGGTCGGTAGCCGTCGCCGATCGAGATGTGCGTGAAGGTGACGCCGGTCGCGTATGCGCCGACGCCGAAGAACGCGGCGTGACCTAGCGAGATGTAGCCCGAGTAGCCGCCGACGATGTTCCACGCCGTCGCCAGCGCCGCGTACATCAGCGTGAAGAGGAATAGGTCCTGCACCCACGGTGCGGTGAAGCCGAACGGGAGCGCCGTGAGCGCTCCAAACACGATCGTCGCCCGCGCGACCCCGGCGAACGTGAGCCGGCTCAGATCGAGCCCCGCACGCGGGCGCCGAACAGGCCTTGCGGCCGCACGACGAGCATCGCGATCAGCACGACGAAGAACGTGAAGCTCGACCAGGTAGGGGAGATCTGCGCGGCGAAGACCGACTCGCAGAGCCCCATGAAGAGGGCTGCGATCACCGCTCCGCCGAGCGATCCGAGGCCGCCGAGAACGATGATCGAGAGCAGGCGGGAGATCAGATCGTAATGACTGCCCGGGTTGAACGGGAAGACGATGCCGTACACCGCTCCGGCGGCGCTGGCGGTCGCCACGCTGAGCCCGAAGCCGACTGCCGAGACCATCCGCGTGTCGATGCCGAGCAGGCGCGCGGCCGTCGGGTTCTGCACCGTCGCCCGGATCGCCCGGCCGAGCTTCGTCAGCCGGAGGATCCCGAAGAGCAGCCCGAGCACCACGAGTGAGGCCACGAAGGCGTAGCCGCGGGCGACGGAGATGTAGTAGCCGAACACATGCCACGAGCGGTCGGCGTAGCTCGTGATCGTCGATCGGTACGTGGTCTGGTAGGCGACGCTCAGGAGGCCTTCGATCCCGAGCGCGACGGCCCAGGTGACGAGGAGCGAGAGCTCTTCCCGCTCCTCGTCACGCAGAGGCCGCAGAAACGCGAGCTGCAGCAGGATCCCGAGAACGAACATCGCGGGAGTGACGAGCAGCAGCCCGACGAACGGATCGACCCCGAAGTGGCCGTAGAGCGTGTAGCTCAGGTACGCGCCGAGGATGATCAGCGCGCCCTGAGCCACGTTGATGACACGCATCACGCCGAACCCGATTGCCAGGCCGCTCGCCATCAGGGCGTACACCCCGCCGGTGAGGAGGCCCAGGATGCAGGCTTGGATGAAGACGTGCATCGCTCTCGGATCGCTCTCCTACTTGCCCCAGACGGGCTTCGGGGAGAACGGCTTCGCGACCGCGACGCCGGGCGGGAACACGGGCAGCAGCTTGCCCTTGATCCACTCGACGAGCAGGTCGTCACCGTTCGGCGACCCGTTGGCATCCCAGGAGAGGCTCCCCTCGATCGTCGGCCAGACGCCCTTGTGGAGCGCGGCGATGATCTTCTGGTTGTCGATCGAGCCGATCTTCGCCGCGACGACCTGCAGCAGCTGACCGACGGCCCACGCCTCGGCCGAGTTGTTGTCGATGTCGAACCCCGTTCCGCCGTAGCGCTTGACGTACTGCGAGACGAAGAGCTCGTTGCCGCTCGTCTTTGCGACAGGTGTCCAGTCGCTGCAGCTGAAGATCCCGTTCACGTTCTTGCGCCCGACCTTGTTCGGGAACTCCGTCGGCGAGTTGGCGCCGTTGGCGAAGAACAGGAACTTCGGGTTGTAGCCGGCCTGGACAAGGCCCTTGACCTGCGAGTAGGCATCCTCCGACTGCGTCCCGCCGATGATCATGTCGGGCTTCGGCGCGATCTCCTTCGCGACGATCGGCGTCAGATCGGTGGTCTCGGCAGGGTAGATCGTCTTGTAGACGGTCTTCACGTGCAGCGTCCCCGATAGCTGGTGCTGCATCGCGTCGGCGATGGGCGAGGAGAACGGGTCGTCGAGCGACGCGTACGACGCCGTCTTCGGCCGCTGCGACGCCGGCAGCGTCTTCAAGTACCGGACGAATGAGTCGCCGCACTTCACGACCGGCGCCGGCTGGACGAAGAACAAGTTGTGCAGCTTGAGGGCGAACACCTTGGGCCCACCGCCCGCCGGCTCGAGGAACGCGTAGTGGTAGCGGTTCGCCACGGTCGCCGAGGGGCCGGTCAGGAGCGACGAGAACGGACCGAACGCCAGGTCGACGTGGTCGCCGGTGATCAGCTTCTGGTAGTTCGAGACGGCTTGGTTCGGGTCTGAGGCGTCGTTCACGATCTTCAACTGCACCTTGCGGCCGAGGATGCCGCCGTGAGCGTTGACGTAGGCGGCCCAGAGGTCGTAGCCACGCTTCACCGCCTTCCCCGGGTCGGAGAAGTCGCCGCTGAGCGACAGCGAGATGCCGATCTTGATCGGCCCCAGCGCGGAAGCCGTCGGCCGGCTGCTGGCGGCTGTCACCGAAACGGCGGCGACGACCGCAGCGGTCAGGGTGCCCGCGAGCAGCCTCTTCGTCCGCTTCGTCATCTGAGCCCTCCTTTGTCGGACAATCAGATTGAACGCCGGAATTTACGCATACGGCGGTGCCGTTTGCAACACGCGGTCGCCGATTTCCTCGGAGAAAAGCGCCTCAGAGCCACGTGAACGCCCGTCTTGCCCGACGCGCCGGAGCGCGGTAAAGTCCCGCCTGTCCTGTTGTCAGACAGAAGAGGCCGGCGGTGAGCTACGAGCCGATCGAGCGCCAGAAGGTCTACGAGTTGATCGCCGACCAGCTGCTGCGTCGGATCAGCGACCGGCAGCTGCGGCCCGGCGACCCCCTGCCGACCGAGCGTGAGCTGACGCACGCCTTCCGGGCCGGGCGCTCGTCGGTGCGGGAGGCGCTGCGGATGCTCGAGTCGAAGGGCGTGATCGAGAACCGCGGCAACGGCACGTTCGCAGTCGCCGGCTACGCGAACCCGCTCAACTCGAGCGTACAACTCCTACTCAGCCTCGACCAGGCGACGATGCTCGACGTCTACGAGCTGCGCCGAATCCTGGAGTGCGAGGCCGCCGGCCTCGCCGCCGAGCGGCACACCGACGCGCATCTCGCGCTGATGGACGCCGCGATCGAGGAAATGTCGTCGGCGCTTGCCAGCGACGACCCGAACCGGGGCGCCCGTTACATCGACGGCGACCTGCGCTTCCACCTTGCGATCGCGGAGGCGACCCGGAACGGCGTCGTGCTGCACACGATGGACGCGCTGCGCGGCGTGATCCGGCGCGCGCTGATGTCGATCTTCCTCGTCCCGGACAGCCCCGAGCGCTCGTTCGAGCAGCACCGAGCGATTCGCGCTGCGGTCGCGGCGCGAGATTCGGCCGCGGCGAGGGAAGCGATGCGGGCGCACCTCGTGCGCGTCGAGTCGGATGTCCACATCGCGCTCACCTTGGGCCCGCCCGCGACGAGAGGAAGCAGAGATGGCTGAGGTCGGGTACGTCGGGCTGGGAGTGATGGGCGGAGGGGTCGCGAAGCGCCTACTCGAGGCCGGCCACACCGTTACCGGCTGGAACCGCACAAAGGAGAAGGCGCAATGGCTGATCGACGCGGGGATGGAGTGGGGCGAGACACCACGCGAGGTCGCCGAGCGAAGCGAGATCGTCTTCACGATGGTCACCAACACCGCTGCGGTGCGGGCGGTGACGGACGGCCCCGACGGGATTCTCGCCGGGCTCGCGCCGGGGAAGGTCTACGCCGACATGTCGACGGCGAGCCCCGAGAACTCGCGCGAGCTCGCCGCGCGCGTCACGGAGCTCGGCGCGCACATGATCGACGCGCCCGTCTCGGGCAGCGTGATCACGCTCGAGCAGGGAAAGCTCTCGGTGATGGTGGGCGGCGACGAACAGGTCGTCGAGCGCGTGCGGCCGGTGCTCGAGGCGATCGGCCCGAAGGTCATCCACGTCGGCCCGAACGGCGCCGCGGTGACGATGAAGATCGCCTCGAACCTCAGTCTCGCTGTGCAGATGCTCGCGTTCAGCGAGGGCGTGCTGCTCGCCGAGAAGAGCGGGATCCCGCGCGAGAAGGCGGTCGAGGTGCTGCTTGCGAGCGTGATCGCCTCGCCGATGGTCACCTACCGCGGCCCGTTCGTGCTCGAGCAGCCGGACGAGGCTTGGTTCGACGTCAACATGATGCAGAAGGACATGAACCTCGCGCTCGAGCTGGGCCGGGCCGTCGACGTGCCGCTGCCGACGACCGCGATCACGAACGAGCTGTTGACCGCCGCGCGCGGCATGGGGCTCGCCGACAGAGACTTCGCGATTCTCTTCGACGTCCTTGCCGCGATGTCCGGAGTCGGCGCGGGGGCGCCGACGTGAGCGCGGCCGCCGAGCGCACGGCCGCCGCGGCCCCGGCCGCGGATGTCTGGCTCGCCATGTATCGCGGCATGGCGACGATCCGCTTTTTCGAAGAGCAGGTGAACGAGCTCTATCGCCGCGCGAAGATGCCGGGGCTCGCCCACCTTTACATCGGCGAGGAGGCGGTTGCGGTGGGCGTCTGCTCGGCGCTCCGCCGCGACGACTACATCACGAGCACGCATCGCGGGCACGGGCACTGTCTCGCGAAGGGCGCCGACGCCGCGCTGATGTTCGCCGAGCTGCTCGGCCGCGAGCCCGGCTACTGCCGCGGCAAGGGCGGCTCGATGCACATCGCCGACCACGCGAACGGGAACCTCGGTGCGAACGCGATCGTCGCCGGCTCGACGGGAATCGCGACCGGCGCGGCCTTCTCGTCGAAGCGCCGCGGCACCGACCAGGTCGCCGTGTGCTTCTTCGGCGACGGGGCGCTCGGACAGGGGCTCCTCTACGAGGTCATGAACATGGCCTCGCTGTGGTCGCTGCCGGTGATCTACGTCTGCGAAAACAACCTCTACAACGAATACACGCACTACCTCGAGGCGACCGCGGGCACGATCCTCGACAGGCCGCGGGCCTTCGGGATCGAGTCGCGCGAGGTCGACGGGCAGGACGTCCGGGCGGTGTTCGCGGCGACGGAGGAGCTGGTTGCGCGTGCGCGGCGCGGGGACGGTCCGGCGTTCCTCGCCTGCAACACCTACCGCTACCACGGGCACCACGTCGGCGATGTCGACCGCGCGTTCTACCGGGCCAAGGAAGAGGAGCATCTGTGGCAGAGCGAGCGCGACCCGCTCGCGCTGCACGGTCGGTGGCTCGTCGAGCAGTCGCTCGCAGACGAGGCGGCGTTGCGGGCGATCGAGGACGAAGCGCGCGCGACCGTCGAGCAAGGCGTGGCCTTCGCTCTGGCGGCGCCTTTCCCCGACCCGAGCGAGGTCACCGAAGATGTCTTCGCCTAGCGTCGCGGCGCCCGCGGGCGTGCGCGAGATCACGATCGCGCAGGCGGTCAACGAGGCGCTCGCCGAGGAGCTCCGCCGTGACGAGAGCGTGTTCGTGATCGGCGAGGATGTCGCCGAGGCCGGCACGCCGTTCAAGGTGCTCTCGGGCCTGGTGGAGGAGTTCGGCACCGGCCGCATCGTCGACTCGCCGATCTCCGAGGCGGGCATCACCGGCCTCGGGGTCGGTGCCGCGATGACGGGCCTCCGACCGGTGGTCGACATCATGTTCGGCGACTTCCTCACGCTCGTGCTGGACCAGCTGGCCAACCAGGCCGCGAAAGCGCACTACATGTCGGGTGGAAAGCTGACCGTGCCGCTCGTGCTGCGGACGACGCTCGGCGCTACGCGCCGCTCGGCGGCGCAGCACAGCCAGAGCCTGCAGGCGTGGGTCGCGCACGTGCCGGGTCTGAAGGTCGTGCTGCCTTCGACGCCGTATGACGCCAAGGGCCTGCTCAAGTCCGCCATTCGCGACGACAACCCGGTCGTCTTCATCGAGGACAAGATGGACTGGCGCGTCACCGGCGAGGTACCGGAGGGCGAGTACACGGTGCCGCTCGGCGTCGCCGACGTGAAGCGGACAGGCGAGGACGTGACGCTCGTCGGCACGAGCTCGATGGTCCGCGTCTGCCTCCAGGCCGCAGACCTGCTCGCGGCGGACGGAATCTCGGCCGAGGTCGTCGACCCGCGGACGCTGTCGCCGCTCGACACGACGACGCTCGTCGACTCGGCGATGAAGACCGGCCGCGCGATCGTCGTCGACGAGGGGCACCGCAGCTACGGAGTGACCGCCGAGCTCGCGGCCGTGATCGCGGAGGGCGCCTTCCACCACCTGGATGCCCCGGTGCGCCGGCTCGGAGCGCTCGACGTTCCCGTGCCGTTTTCGCCGACGCTCGAGGACGAGACCGTGCCCACCGCCGAGCGCGTGGCGGCAACAGCCCGCGAGCTCTGCGGACGGGCCTGAGAGAGGAGAGCGATGGGACTCCGCAGCTACGGCGTCATGGGGGTCGACTGGGAAGAGCGCGCCAACTTCGAGCGCCTGCGCACGGAGCGGCTCGCCCGGGCGAAGGCCGGGCTCGAGCGGTCGGAGCTCGGAGCGCTGCTCTGCTTCGACATGAGCAACATCCGTTACATCACGGCCACCCACATCGGCATGTGGGCCGTCGACAAGTACGTGCGTTTCTGCCTGCTGCCGCAGGGCGACGACCCGATCATGTGGGACTTCGGCTCGGCGGCGCGCCACCACAAGCTCTACAGCCCGTGGCTGGGTGAGGACCGCTCGCGCGCGGGTATCTCAACGCTGCGCGGCTCGGTGCAGGGACGCGCCGAGGCGGTCGCCGAGAAGATCCGCGTCGAGCTGGAGCAGCGCGGCCTCGAGCGCGAGCCGCTCGGCGTCGACATCGTCGAGCTGCCCGTCCTGCGCGCCCTCGAGGCCGCGGGCATCACTGTCGTCGACGGCCAGGCGCTGATGCAGGACGTCCGCAAGATCAAGACGACCGACGAGATCACGCTCCTGAACACGGCGTGCGCGATGGTCGACGCTGCCTACGACGACCTGTTCAAGGCGATGAAGCCGGGCCTGCGCGAGAACGAGTGCGTGGCGCTCGTCAGCAAGCGGCTGTTCGAGCTCGGCTCGGAGCACATCGAGGGCATCAACGCGATCTCGGGCGAGCGCTGCAGCCCGCACCCGCATGTGTTCACCGACCGGATGCTGCGGCCGGGCGACCCCGCGTACTTCGACATCCTCCACGCCTACAACGGCTATCGCACGTGCTACTACCGGACGTTCGCCGTCGGCAGCGCATCGCCGGGCCTCGTCGACGCGTACAAGCGTTGCCGCGACATCCTCGACCAGGGCATCTCCATGGTCCGCCCGGGAGTGACGACGGCCGAGGTCGCCGCCGTGTGGCCGAAGGCACAGGCGTTCGGCTTCCCGGACGAGGAGGCCGCGTTCGCGCTCCAGTACGGCCACGGCGTCGGGCTCTCGAGCTGGGAGAAACCGATCTTCAGCCGGCTGGTCTCCTTCGACTACCCCGAGACGATCGAGGAGGGGATGGTCTTCGCGCTCGAGACGTTCTGGCCGGCGTCCGACGGCTGGCAGGCGGCGCGGATCGAAGAGCAGCTCGTAGTGACGAAGGACGGTTGCGAAGTGATCACGCGCTTCCCGGCCGAGGAGTTGCTCGTCGCAGGCGGCCGGCACTTCACCGTCGGCGGCGGGCTGCCCGCGATCCGGGAGACGCAGTCGAACCTCAACAACCCGTCGATCGTCGACGCGGTCGTCGACTCCGCTCGCTTCGAGGCGACGCACACCGGCTGATGCCGACCGACGTGATCATGCCTGCGCTCGGCATGGCGCAGGAGACGGGGAAGGTCGTGCGCTGGCTCAAGGCCGAGGGCGACGCGGTCGCGAAAGGCGAGCCGCTGCTCGAGATCGAGACCGACAAGGTGACCGTCGAAATCGAGGCGCCCACTGATGGAACGCTCGCCGGAATTCGTGCGGCGGACGGCGTGGAGGTGCCGGTCGGCGAGGCGATCGCGGTCGTCCTAGCAGCCGGAGAAGCGCTTGTGGAGGCCGCGGCGCCGGCGGCCGCCGCGCCGGCGA
>JALYLO010000139.1 GCA_030774175.1 Actinomycetota bacterium | reverse complement strand
TCTATGCGATCCCGCGGATCGAGGTCGAGAGTCGCTCGGTGGTGACGAACACGACGCCGATCTCGGCCTTCCGCGGGGCGGGCCGGCCCGAGGCCTCGCAGGTGATCGAGCGTGCGATCGACACGTTTGCGGCCGAGCTCGGGATGGACCCGGCCGAGGTCAGGCGGAAGAACTTCATCCCGAAGGACGCGTTCCCGTACACGACCGCGTCCCATGCGGTTTACGACTCGGGCGACTATGAGGGGGCGCTCGAACTGGCGCTGCGGTCGGTCGGCTACAACGATCTGCGCGACGAGCAGCGGCACCGCCGCGAGCAGGCTGCCACGACGCAGCTCGGGATCGGCATCTCGTGCTATGTCGAGATCACGAACGGGATCGCCGAGTCCGAGTTCGGCGAGGTCGAGATCACGCCGGACGGCGGCGCGATAGTCCGCACCGGCTCGTTCTCCCACGGCCAAGGCCACGAGACGACGTTCGCGATGATCGCGGCCGAGCGGCTCGGGCTGCCGGTCGAGAAAGTGACCGTCCACAAGGGCGACACAGACGAGATCGCCAAGGGCACTGGAACCTACGGGTCGAAGTCGACGCAGATCGGAGGGGCGGCGGCCAGGCTCGCAGCCGACGGCGTGCTGGAGCTGGCGAAGCAGCTCGTCGCCGATTACCTCGAGGCGAGCCCGGCCGACATCGTGCTCGACCCGGCCCTCGGCCGCCTGCACGTGGTCGGCGATCCCTCGACGGCGATTTCGTGGGCCGACCTTGCCTCGCGCGCGTTCGCCGATGGGCGGCTCGCCGAGCTGAAAGCGGAGCATGAGTTCCAGGCCGCCCCGACCTTTCCCTTCGGCGCCCACGTCGCCGTCGTCGAAGTCGACACGGAGACGGGCAAGGTCGAGCTGCGGCGGCTCGTCGCCGTCGATGACGCGGGCACCCTGATCAACCCGCTGATCGCGGAGGGGCAGGTGCACGGCGGGGTCGCGGCCGGCGTCGGGCAGGCGCTCTACGAGAACTTCGTCTACGACGACGACGGGAACCCTCTGACCGGCACCTTCGTGGGTTACGCGTTCCCGTCCGCTGCCGACCTCCCGTCGTGGGAGGCGGTCGAGATGGAGACGCCGACCCCTCTGAATGCGCTCGGCGCGAAGGGGATCGGCGAGTCGGGGACGATCGGCGCGACGCCCGCCGTCCACAACGCCGTCGTCGACGCTCTCGCGCCGTTCGGCGTGCGCAACATCGACCTGCCCGCCAACGATGAGAACGTCTGGCGCGCCCTCCAGGAGGCGAAGGCATGACGAGGATCGCGCTCACGGTGAACGGCTCCCGCTCCGAAGCGGACGTCGAGCCGCGGCAGTTGCTCGCGTACTTCCTGCGCGACCAGCTTGGACTGAAGGGGACGAACGTCGGCTGTGACACGACCTCCTGCGGGGCGTGCACGGTGCTGATTGACGGTGAGTCAGTCAAGTCGTGCACCGTCTTCGCGGTGCAAGCCGACGGCTGCGAGGTGACGACAGTCGAGGGCCTCGCGCAGGGCGACGAACTGCACCCGGTGCAGCAAGCGTTCCATGAGCAGCATGCGCTGCAGTGCGGCTACTGCACCCCCGGGTTCGTGCTGGCGACGATCTCGCTCTTGAAGGAGAACCCGAACCCGTCGGAGGTCGAGATCCGCGACGGGCTCGAGGGCAACCTTTGCCGCTGCACCGGGTACCACAACATCGTCCGGGCGGTGCAGGCGGCGGCGAGGGCGGTAGCATGATCCCTGCCGCCTTCGAGTACGAGCGGGCAGGGTCGGTCGATGAGGCGGTCGCGCTGCTCGGCCGCGACGAGGACGCGAAGCTCCTGGCGGGCGGGCATTCGCTCATACCGGCAATGCGCCTTCGTTTCTCGCGTCCGTCCGTGCTCGTCGACATCGGCCGGCTCGACGACCTGCGCTACATACACCAAAACGACGACCGGATCTCGATCGGCGCGCTCACTCGGCATGCGGAGCTCGTCCGCGATCCGGTGCTCGCTCGTCACTGCGCGCTGATCGGAGAGGCCGCGGCGCTCATCGGCGATCCACAGGTGCGCCACCGCGGCACAATCGGCGGCTCTCTCGCCCACGGGGATCCGGCCTCCGACCTCGGAGCAATCCTGCTCACGGTCGACGCCGAGCTCGTCGCGCGCGGACCACACGGAGAGCGGACGATCCCGGCGGCGGAGTTCTTCATCGGCCCGTTCGAGACCGCGCTGACGCACCAGGAGGTGCTCACCGAGGTCCGCGTGCCGAAGGCAGCCGGGACATATCTCAAGTACGTGCGGCGCGCACACGACTGGGCGACGGTCGGCGTCGCTGCGGCTCGCGTCGACGGACGCGTGCAGGTCGGTCTGACGAGCATGGGACCGACACCGCTGCGGGCTCGGAACGTCGAGGACGCGCTCGCAGACGGAGCCTCGCCGCCCGAAGCCGCCGCGCACGCCGCCGACGGCACAATGCCGCCGGCCGACGCGAGCGCCAGCAGCGAGTATCGCGCGCACCTCGCGCAGGTGCTCGTACGGCGCGCACTCGAGCAGCTCTAGCGGCAGGCAGACCTAGGAGGCGAGGCCCTTCTCGCGCAGTTCGGCCAGGGCGTCGTCGGTCTTGCTGAGATCGAGCCCCATCCCGCGCAGCACCTCGGCCGATTTCGTGAACTGGATCTGGTCGTACTGGACGATTTCGACTCGGTTGCCGTCCGGGTCGAGGAAATCGAGGCGGCGGCCGGGGAGGAGTTCGGCCCCTGCGACGGCGAGCGCGCGTCGGGTCGCCTCCTTGTCGTCGACGACGAGCCCGAAGTGCCGGGCGCCGTCCGGCGGCTGCGTGCGGCCCTTCATCAGAGCGAGGAACTGATCGCCGACGTCGACGAACGCAGCGCCGGCAGATCGACCGCGGAGGCGCAACTCGAACAGGCGGCCGTAGAAGTCGAGCGAGCGCTCGAGATCCTCGACCTCGAGCGCGACGTGGTTGATGCCGACGAGGCGTGGGGTCATGCGGCTGCTCTCTTCAGGGAAGAATCAGGTGGACGTCGCCGAATTCGTGCCAGAGGTAGCCGCGCTCGGTCGCGGCCCGGTATGAGCGTTCAAGCAGATCCGGCCCGGCTGCGGCTTCGAGCATCAGCACGTGCGATGCCTGCGGCTCGTGCCAGCCTGTGAGCAGGCCGTCGACGGCGCGGAGTCCACGCTCCGGCGTGACAAGGAGGCTCGTGCAGCCCTCTCCGGCTGTGAGCGAACCGTCCGGTGCGGCCACTGTCTCGAGCGCCCGGACTACTGTCGTGCCCACCGCGATCACCCGCCCGCCCCAGCCGTGGACGGCGTTGACGAGCCGCGCCGTCTCCTCGGGGACGCGGTAGCGCTCCGGATAGGGTGGCTCGCCGAGCTCGGGCGAGGAGACGCCGGTGTGCAGCGTCAGCGGCGCGACGAGAACGCCCTGGGCGACGAGCCTCGTTACGAGCTCGGGGGTGAACGGGCGACCGGCGCTCGGCATTTCGGCGCTGCCAGGCTCGAGCGCGAAAACCGTCTGGTAGGCATCGATCGGCCAGCTCTCGCGGACGTAGCCGTAGCGGATCGGCCGGCCGTGCCGCTGGAGGTAGTTCTCGACGGGCTCGTCGAGTACGAGGCGGGCGACGGCGAGTCGGTCACTGCCTGCGTAGGGTGCGAGCAGCTCCGCCTGCGCGCCTCCGGGTAGGTCGAGACGTGCGCCGGCCGGCGGGCGGCGGAATGGGAAGCCCTCCTCGGTGCGCAGCTCGACCACCCACGCGCCGGCGGTCGTCGGGGTCGAGAGACGCAGCTCGACGGTTCGGTCGCCGAGGCGCGCGTCGAGCGCGCCCGCGAGGGTGGCCGACGTGTTGACGACGAGCAGGTCGCCCGGCACGAGGAACCGCGGAAGCTCGGCGAAGCGAGCGTGGACGAGCACGCCGTCGCGGCGTGTCGCGACCAGCAGCGCGACGTCGTCGCGACCGCATCCGCGCTCCTCGGGCGGTTCGTGCGCCTCGAGGCGCTCCAGAGCCTCGGCCGCGCTCATGCCGCGACTCGGGTCAGTTCGCGGGCACGGTAGCGGCCACTCGGGAGCGAGCCTTCAATCAACGCGAGTAGGCCCGGAACACTCTCCTCGGGCGTCGGCCGGTCGGAGATGTCCTCACCCGGGAACGCTTGCTGGTGCATCTCGGTCCGCATGTCGCCCGGGTCGACGGCGTAGATCCGCAGCTCCGGCTGTTCGGCGGCGAGGATCGCGCTGGCCTGCTCGAGCGCAGCCTTCGAGGAGCCGTACCCGCCCCATCCTGCGTAGGCCTCGACGGCGGCGTCGGAGGTGAGGTTGAGGATCGCCGCGCCCGGCGCCAGCCACGGCAATACCGTCTGGACGAGCGCGAGTGGCGCGATGACGTTTGCCTCATAGACGCGCCTCAGTTCCTCGAGCGGATACGTGGCAAGGGACGGCTGCGGGCTCGGGCCGAGCAGGCTGGCGTTGTTGACGAGCAGGTCGATGCGCTCGCCGGCGGCGGCGGCGAGCGCGCCGCGATGCCGGCCGTCGGTGACGCTCCCCGGGATCGCGACGACGCCTGGCAGCTGCTCGACCGCGCCGATGAGCGCCTCCGCGTCGCGGGCGTCGACGACGAGCCGCCAGCCGCGCTCGGCAAGCGCGCGGACGAGCGCGAGGCCGAGCCCGCGTGAGGCTCCGGTGACGATTCCGACGGGCACGCCACCACGGTATGTCCGTCGCGGTCGCAGCCGCCACGGGCAATTGGTCCTAGGACCGCGGCTCGACGAGGCCGGCCCGGACCGCCGCGACCGCCGCCTGAGTGCGGTCACTGACGCCGAGCTTCGCGAGCACATGACCGACGTGCGTCTTCACCGTCTTCTCGGAAAGGCCGAGCTCGCGCGCGATCAGCTTGTTCGGGAAGCCGCGGCCGATCAGCTCGAGCACCTGACGCTCTCGCGGCGTCAACCGGTCGAGCGGGTCACCGCCGCCGGCCAGCGCGTCGACAAGCCGCGCCGCGACCACCGGATCGAGCATTACCTCGCCCGCGTACGCGGAACGGATCGCGCGCGCGAGATCCTGAGGCGCCGCGTTCTTGAGCAGGTAGCCGGCGGCTCCCGCGCGCAGTGCCGGCAGGACCTTGTCGTCGTCGAGAAAGCTCGTGAGGACGATCACCCGCGCGCCAGGCACCCGCTCACGCAAGGCGCGCATCGCGGCGAGCCCGTCCAGTCGTGGCATCACGAGGTCCATCAGGACGACGTCCGGGCGCAGACGCTCCGACGCCGCGATCGCCTCGCGGCCGTCGGCCGCCTCGCCTGCGACCTCGATCCCGTCTTGGAGCTCCAGGAACGCGCGCAACCCCTCGCGGACAACCGCGTGATCGTCGACAACCAGCACCCGAATCGACTCAGCCAGGGCTCACCTCGAGCCGAACGGTCGTGCCCGCCCCGGCCGACGAGCGGATCGTCAGCTGGCCGCCGATCCTCTTGGCGCGCTCCTCCATCGAGGTCAGCCCGAGTCGGCGCGCACGCAGCCCGGGCAGGTCCGGGTCGAAGCCGACGCCGTCGTCCGAGACCTCGAGCAGCAAGCCGCGGTCGTCGCGTAGCCGAACCGCCACATGCTCGGCGTCCGCGTGACGAAGCGCGTTCTGCAACGCCTCCTGAGCAATTCGAAGCACCTCGACGTCGCGGGCCGGATCGGCAGGGATGCCGTCAGCGAGCTCGAGCTCGATCTCGCTCTGCTCGAGGCGGCGGAGCACCTCGACGTGTTTGCGCAACGCGCCTGCGAGCCCGTCCTTCTCGAGATCCGGTGGTCGCAGCTCGAACACGAGCGAGCGCAACTCGTCGAGCGCGTCCTGCGCCCCCGTCCGAAGCTTTGCCACCTGCTCGCGCGCCGCCGCCGGGTCGCGCTCGAGCAGTGTCGCGGCGGCCTCGGCGTTGAGGACAAGCCCGAACAACTTCTGGCTGACCGCGTCGTGGAGGTCGAGCGCCAGCCGGTTGCGCTCGGCAAGCATCGAGAGCTCGCGACTCTGCTCGTACAGACGCGCGTTTGCGATCGCGATGGCCGCGTGCGCCGCCAGCAGCTCGATCAGCTCCGCCTCCGGCTCACCGAAGTCCGGTGCACCTATTTTCTCGGTCAGGTAGATCGCGCCGATCACTCCCTCCGGCGCGACGATCGGCACGCCGAGGAAGGAGCGCATGTCCGGGTGGCCGCTTGGCCACCAGCCACGGAAGCGGTGATGCTCATGGATATCGCGCGTACGGTACGACTCGCGCGTCTCGAGCATGGCGCCAAGCACGCCATGCTGACGCGGCAGGGGCCCAAGCGACGCAATCAACGCGTCGCTCATCCCGGAGGTGAGGAAACGACGGAAACCACCGTCCCCGTCGGACAGGCCAAGCGCCGCGAACCGCGCCGTGGCCAGATCACGCGCACCGTTGACGAGCCCCTGCAAGACCTCGTCCACCGAAAGTCCCGCCGCAACCGCAAGCACGGCGTCGCTCATTGCCATCAACGTCGGGTTGAGCCGCTCCGGCATCGCCCTTGACGATACGCCGCGACGCGAAGCGCGCCGTGGCTAATCGGGCCGAACGCGTTTCAGGCGCCGGCGCGCGATGGGCGGCCTGCGCTTACGGGCGTGAGCGAGGGCGTTCGCGACGATCGAGGCGAGCTGCGTCGGATCGAACGGCTTGGTCACGTACGCGAACGCGCCGAGCTCGGTCGCCCGTTTCTGGTGGGAGCCGGCCGTTTCGCCGCTGAGGAAGATCAGGGGGATCAGGCGGGTGTCCTCATTCGAGCGGAGTGCCTCTGCCAGCTCGAAACCGTCCAGCCGGGGCATGGTCACGTCTGTAAGGACGAGGTCGGGCCGGTGAGTGCGTGCGAGCGCCAGCCCGCGTCGGCCGTCCCCTGCCTCCAGGACGTTGAGGCCCGCGGCCTGCAGGTTGGTCGAGCAGACGAGGCGCATCGCCGGATCATCGTCGACGATCAGCACGCGCGCCGGGCTGGGGCCGGGCCCGGCGGGTTCCGATAAAGCGGTCTCCATCTGCGATCCCCTCTCGAGTTCGAGCATGAGCGCCGATCTCTGGCGCTGAGGTCAGGCCAACCTAATCCAGCCTGCTCTACTGAGGCGGATCGATTTTGCGGTGCCGAACCTGGCCCGCGAGGCAAGTCGTTGCGCCGGTCCCTTAGGCGCTGCCCAAAGCATAGAACGCGAGCGCGCGCAAGACCAGCCCCGCGGACCGGCCGGTGCCGAGGGCGGTAGAATGGGGCCGCTTGAGAACGGCCTTTCGGAACTCGGCTCCTACAACCAGCGCTTCGTGAGCGCGCCCGGCCACGAGACTGGGCACCTGCGCATCCTGATCGCCAACGAGCGGCGCGACCGGCGCGAGTTGCTCGCCCAGGTCGTTCACTCCCAGCGCAACGGCAGCAAGCTCGCCGGGGTGGCCGCGGCGATCGTCGAAAGCCCCCTGATGCCTGCGACGGCATCGGCACCGACCGAGAACAGGTGACGACCGGCTCGGTGCGCGCCGGCCGGCTGCTCCTGCCGGCCACCGTGAAGAGCCTCGGCGCAGTGCACCGGTTGCTCTTCCGCGCGAGCGGCGGGCGCATCGGCGCACGCCTCTGGAACCTGCCGGTGATCCTGCTGACGACGACC
>JALYLO010000138.1 GCA_030774175.1 Actinomycetota bacterium | reverse complement strand
CGTGACGAGAACGCGCTCGCCGGTGTCGGCACGCCGTCCGGCCGCGTCGTAGCCCAGAATCGTCGGAAACGTTTCCGCTCCACCCGCGCGTCGGCTCAGGTCGACATGGTTGACCCCCACCGCCTCGACCCGGACGAGCAGCTTGCCCTCACCGGGCTGCGGGTCGGGGACATCCTCGATCCGAAGCACCTCCGGCCCGCCGGCCTCGTGCACGACAACGGCACGCACGACCGAAAGCGTACTCCCGATGGCCGGGCTCCGGACATCGGGCTCAGCCCGGCGACCGCGTTCCTAGCTGGGACCGGAGCTCGGGACCCGCAGTTGACGTCGTCGACGCAACATCGACCTAGGAGGCCGCGCCGCACGGGGCCGTGGTGCGCTCAGGCTCGTTCCGTTACACGCGCGCGCGAGGCGCCAGACGCAGAACATGAGACTGGTCGAGAGATATGTGCGCACGCCTGCGCGTTCATGGTGCGGTGGGCATGGTCGTTTTGGACGTCTGACTTGGCCCCATTTCGGACGTTTGATTTGGCCCCACCTCCGTCCGATCGTGACTCGACCGTTCGGGCTTTTCGGAGCTCGAGCGGGAGGTCGCAGAGGGGATGGGATCGAGGGTGGAGCAGTTCGAGCAGATCCGTAGGGATCGGGAGCGGGAGGGGCTGTCGATCCGCGACTTGGCGCGCCGCCACGGTGTGCATCGGCGCACGGTGCGGCAGGCGCTCGCCTCGCCGCTGCCGCCGCCGCGCAAGCAGCCGGTGGGGCGGCCGGCTCCGAAGCTGGGCCCGTATCGGCTGCTGATCGACGGGTGGTTGATCGCTGATCGGGAGGCGCCGCGTAAGCAGCGGCACACTGCGAGGCGGGTCTGGCAGCGGCTCGTCGACGAGCATGGTGTCGAGGTTTCTGAGCGGCAGGTGTGCCGCTATGTGCGCGTCCGCCGGCGCGAGCTGGGCGAGCCGGTCGACGAGGTGTTCGTGCCGCAGGTGCACGAGCCCGGTGTCGAGGCGGAGGTCGACTGGGGCGAGGCGGTCGTGGAGATCGCCGGCCAGCGGCGCACCGTCTATCTGTTCCTGATGCGCGCTTGCTATTCAGGCGCCGCGTTCGTGATCGCGTTCGAGCGCGCGAGCCAGCAGGCGTTTCTGGAGGCGCACGTGGAGGGGTTCCAGTTCTTCGGCGGCACGTTCGCGCTGATCCGCTACGACAATCTGCGTTCGGCGGTCAAGCAGGTGCTGCGCGGCCGGCGGCGGATCGAGCAGGACCGCTTCGTTGCGTTGCGCTCTCACTACTTGTTCGAATCGGCGTTCACGCGTCGAGGCCGTGAGGGTGCCCACGAAAAGGGTGGCGTCGAGGGCGAGGTGGGCCGCTTCCGCCGCCGTTATCTCGTCCCGGTGCCGAAGGTCGGCTCGCTGAAAGAGCTCAACGATCTGCTCGAGGACGGCTGCTTCGCCGAGCTCGAGCGGCGGATCGCCGGCCGCGACGAGAGCGTGCGCGAAGCGCTCAGAGCGGAGATGCGGATACTGAGGCCGCTGCCGGTCGAGGAGTTCGAGACGGCCGAGCCCGCCTCGCCGCGCGTCGACGCGAAGGCGCTGGTCACGGTCCGGCAAAACCGCTACTCGGTCCCGGTCGCGCTTGTCGGCTTGCGCGTCGCCGCCCGGATCGGCGCGCGCGAGATCGTGCTCAGCCACCAAGGCCGCGAGCTCGTCCGCCACCCGCGCCTGCATGGCCGCTACCAGACCGCCGCCAAGCTCGACCACTACCTCGAGTGCTTGCAGCGCAAGCCGGGCGCGCTGAAGGGGTCGCTGCCGCTGCGGCAGGAGCGCGAGCATGGCCGCTGGCCGCGCTGCTTCGACGAGCTCTGGCAGCAGATCGAGGATCGCTACGGCGCCTCCGAGGCGGCAGGGCAGATGGTCGACGTGCTCCTGCTCTGCCGCGAGCTCGGACCCGACCGGGTCGAGCTCGCCGTCCGCGGCGCGCTCGCCGCCGGCGCCCACGACGGCCGCGCGGTCGCCTTGCTCGCCCGAAAGAGCGAGCCGCCAACACAGCCGCCTCTGTTCGAGCTGCCCGAGCGGCTGCGCGACCTCGACCGGCCCGCCCCGACGCTCGCCGACTACGACGCCCTCCTCAGCCGCGGTGGCAGACGATGAGCGCCAAAGCGCAGACCGCGGCGCTGGAAGCACTCGTCGAGGCGCACGCACTCGAGCTCAAGCTCCCCACGATCAAGCGACGCTTCCGCACCCTCGCCGACGAAGCGACGCGTGCGCAGCAAACCCCGCTCGCCTACCTCGCCGCGCTGCTCGAAGCAGAGGTGCAGGAGCGATCCGAGCGTCGTGAGCGTCGACGGATGCTCGACGCCCGCTTCCCCGTGCTCAAACGGCTCGAGGACTTCCGCTTCACCGACAACGAAAACGTGCCCCAGGCAACGATCGCCGCGCTCGCCGAAGGTTCCTGGATCGCAGACCGCGACTCGATCATCCTCACCGGCGAAAGCGGGACCGGCAAAACGCATCTCGCGATCGCGCTCGCGATCTGCGCCTGCCAGCAAGGCCGCCGCGTCCGCTTCGCCACCCTCGCCGGCCTCGCCAACGAGCTGCAAGAAGCCGAGTCCAGACGCGACCTCACCCGCGTCGTCGCGCGCTACGCACGCATCGAGTTGCTCGTCCTTGATGAGCTGGGCTACTTGGCGTTGCCGGAGGGCGCCGCCGAGCTCGTCTTCCAGGTGATCTCCGAGCGCAACGAACGCGCCTCCCTGATCGTGACAACAAACCTGCCGTTCGGCGAGTGGACGAAGGTCTTCCCCGACCCGCGGCTCGCGAAGGCGGTCGTCGACCGGCTCACCCACCGCGCGCACATCATCGAGACCGGCAGCGAGTCCTGGCGGTTCAAGCACGGACTCGCCCACAACCAACGACGCCGCCAACGGCAGCCCGCATGACCGGACCGCGCCGCGCTACCGCTCCTCCGCTCCGCCTACGGCTCCGCTCCGGAA
>JALYLO010000137.1 GCA_030774175.1 Actinomycetota bacterium | reverse complement strand
CTGCGGTGAGCGCCCGGTCGCCTTCGTCGGAGAGTTCAGCGACGACGACATCGATCGCTTCGGTCATGAGTTGTGTCTTGCCGCCCGGGAAGTAGCGCCCGAGCGAGCCGCGAGGTCCGCCGGAGTGGGTGACGATCTCGCGGAGCCCGACGCCGTGGATGCCGCGCTCGCGCATGAGCGTTGCGGCGCTGCGCACCATGCGCGCGCGAGCAGGTGATCGCCGCCGACCACCCGTTACGCCAAGACCCTCGTTCTTCGCCCCCATGGGGTCATCGTAGCGCTTTCCGATGACGACTGTCATCGCAGCTGCTACGGTTGTGAAACCCGATGACGACTGTCATCTCCTCGAGCGACTGCGTAAGGAGAAAGCGCGTGGCCCAGCCATCCGCCGCCGGACCCGTTCGCAAGAGGTTCGATCAGTAACCCCACGAAGGAGCGGCAATGTCAACCATGAGTCAAAACAACCTCGAAGGGCAGCGGGCGCTGGTGACGGGTGCGACGTCGGGTATCGGTCGCGCGGTCGCGCTGCAACTGGCCCGGGACGGGGCGGAGGTCCTGGTTCACGGCCGCGACGCCGCGCGCGGCGCCGAGACCGTCCAGGAGATCACTGCCGCCGGCGGCAAGGCCAGCTTCGTCGCTGCCGACCTCGGCGACGCCGCCGACGTGCAGCGCCTGGCAAGCGACGTCGGCGACGTCGACATCCTGATCAACAACGCCGGGATCGCGCTCTTCGGCCCGACCGCAGAGTTCGACGTCTCCGCGTTCGACAAGATGTTCGCCAGCAACGTTCGGGCCCCGTTCTTCCTTGTAGCGGCGTTCGCTCCCGGAATGGCTGGGAGGGGCCACGGCAGCATCGTCAGCGTCAGCAGCATGGCCGGCGGCGTCGGGCTCGTGGGGGGCGCGGCCTACGGCGCGACGAAGGCGTCGCTCGAGGCGATGACGCGCGCCTGGGCCGCGGAGTACAGCGCGAGCGGGGTGCGCGTCAACGCCATCGCCCCAGGCCCCGTCTACACCCCGACACCGTCAGGCCCGGAGTTCATCACGGCGCTCGGAGAAACGACGCCGATGCACCGCGCTTCACAGCCCGAGGAGATCGCCGAAGTCGTCGCCTTCCTCGCCTCCCCACGAGCGAGCTACATCACCGGCACCACCGTCGCCGCCGACGGCGGCCGAAGGGCGGTGTAGTCCCGATGTTCGACCACATCACGCTTCGAGTCGTCGACCTCGCGGCCACAACCGCCGCTCTTACAGCTGTGCTCGATCAGCTTGAGATCGAGCAGACCACGAGCACGCCGAGCTTCTCGGTCTGGGGGAACTTCGCGCTCACGCAGACCGACGAGGAGCATCCGATCGCACGGCGAGTCCACATCGCGTTCATCGCGCCGACCCCAGCGCACGTCGATCGCTTCGGGCAGGCCGGCATCGACGCGGGCTTTGCCGATGACGGGCCTGCCGGCCCGCGTCCGGAGTACGCCGATGATTACTACGCGGCATTTCTCAAAGACCCCGCCGGCAATGGCTTCGAAGCCGTCCACCGCAATGGCCAGCGGCCGAGGGGCATCATCGATCACGTCGCCATCCGCGTCGCCGACGTCGAGGCATCAACCGCGTTCTACTCGACGATCGGCGAGGCGGCCGGCCTCACCATCCGGCGGCAAGCCCCGGACCGCGCGAGCTTTTCTGTCGGCATATCGGACGGCTCTCTCGCCGTGATCGCCGGCGAGCAGACGCAGAACATCCACATCGCCTTCTCCGGCGGCGACGACCAGGTTCGCCGCTTCCACGCCGATGCGACCGCAGGCGGATACCGCAGCAACGGCGAGCCGGGTGAGCGCGCCCGCTACCACGACGGCTACTACGCCGCGTTCGTGCTCGACCCTGACGGCAACAACATCGAAGTCGTCAACCACCACCGCTAGCCGCACCGCGATCCTGCCGGTTTCCCAACTTGGAGGCCATCTTGACGGACGAAGAGCTAAACCCAATTCCCGGAATCGATCCGGCTATCTCGCCAAGCGGCACCGGCTGCGTTGAGTGTCTTGCGGGGGAAGGGCCGGGCTGGTGGTTCCACTTGCGCCGCTGTGCCCAATGCGGCCATATCGGTTGCTGCGACGCATCGCCCAGCCGTCACGCGCGTGCGCACGCCGCAAACACGGGCCACCCCTATGTCAGAAGCTTCGAACCGGGCGAAGACTGGTTCTACTCCTTCCCGGACGAGGCTTACATCGAGGGCGCCGAGCTCACCCCGCCGAGCTCACATCCGCTCCACCAACCCGTTCCCGGCCCCGCAGGGCAGGTCCCACCCAACTGGCGACAACAGCTCGGCTAGAGCCAGCGCACCCGTAGATCACCTCCTCGACGGGTCACAAACATGGCGCGTCCGCCGAAATCGCTTGCCGGCGGCGCCCCAGACTCGTTCACGTCAGCCCGCTTCGTAAAGGGCGATCTCGATCGGCGGTCGCGCGTTATCCGGCTCGACGCCCAGGGCCCGGCCTGGGTCGTCCGCCACGGCGACGACCTCTATGTCCGATCCGTCAACGGACGCACGTCCTCATGGTTCCGCGACGCCCAGGCGCGCCACGAAGCCCACATCGAAGCCGGCGGCGTCGACAAGGACGTTCTCCTCGTCGAAACGGACGACGTGAACGACGAGATCGACGCCGCCTACCGCACGAAGTACCACCGATACAGTCGGGAGCATCGTCAGTCCGAACGCGCAAGCCGCCACTCTCAAGCTCGTGCCGCGTTAGCGAGACAATCGGGAGAACACCATGCACATCACCAGGAACTCCATCGACACGAACGACGGGCCGAGCGAATGGTTCACCGGCAGGGTCTACGTCGACACGGTCGCGACGCCGTCGAAGCAGTCGCGGCTGAGCGCGAGCAGCGTCCACTTCACACCGGGCGCCCGCACCGCATGGCACACCCATCCCAACGGGCAGACCATCTACGTCATCGAGGGCGTCGGCCTCGCACAGCGCCGCGGCGGCCCGATCGAGGTCATCCGCCCCGGCGACCGCGTCTTCTTCGAGCCCGGCGAAGACCACTGGCACGGCGCCGCCCCCACCCGCTTCATGACCCACCTCGCGATGCTCGAGGTCGACGACGAAGGCAACAGCGCCACCTGGGGCGACCACGTCACCGAGGAGGAATACAACGCCGCGCCGGCGTCCTAACCGCAGCGCGAACGGCGCAACACGCTGTCGTCGCGGACGACACACGGCGCGCACAGACTCTTAGGGAACCCTCAGCCGCCGAGAAGGTTTCTCTCATACCCCAGCGCGATGCTCTGGTTACAGCAGTACTCGGAAGTCCACCGATTCGATCTGAGGTGAGCACGATGTATCTCTCCCGTAAGAGCTTGTTTCTCGTGACGCTCGCCGGAGCGTTGCTCGGCACCTCCGCGCTCGCGTCGGTTCGCGCACCGGCGGCGGCCGGTACAGGCCATCCGCCGTTGAGGCAGGTCGCGACGCTTCCCTCGCGGGTGCGAGTGCGTCGCCGCGTCCGCGGCGCGAAACGGCGTGTGATCGCGTGGTGGGACGGGCTTCGTGTCAGCGACGGTGCGGGAACGATCCGCGCGAGGGACGAGAGTGTCAACCCGCGGCGTGCGCCTCACGACTCGTATGCGCGCGGGCCGCCTCGATCGCCGGACGGTTGACGTTGAAGCGGGGCGGCCGACGAGCCGCCCCGCCTCGGCTTTCGGTCTTCGGTGCTAGCCCGCGACGGGCAGGCGGATTGCCATCGTCGCGCCCCCACCCGGCGCTGCCTCAGCCGTCGCGGTTCCCCCGTGCGCCTCGGCGACCTGGCGCACGATCGCGAGCCCGAGGCCGGAGCCGGGGAGCGTGCGTGCGTCCGCGGCGCGATAGAAGCGGTCGAAGACATGCGGTAGGTCCTCCGGGGCGATGCCCGGTCCGCGGTCGCGGACGATGCACGCACCGCTCGAAACCGACACGTCGATCGGCTGTCCGGGCGGGCTCCACTTCACGGCGTTGTCGAGGAGATTCGAAATCGCGCGTGTGAGGTCATCGGGCGCTCCGCGCACGAGCGTCGCCTCGAGCTCGAGCCGAAACTCGCGTCCGGTCCGTCGAGCCGCAAGGGTGACGACCTCCTGTGCGACGACGTCCAGCCGTACGTCTTCGCGCTCCGATACCTGCATGTCTCCCCGCGCGAGCTCGACCAGATCGTCGATCAAGTGCGTCATCTCGGTGAGCTCCACCACCGCGGCTTCGATGCTCCGGCGTTGCTCGCCCCGCGACATCTCGGGGTGGAGCTCGATCGATTCCAGGCTCGTTCGAGCCGTGGTCAGCGGAGTGCGGAGCTCATGGGATGCGTCGGCCACGAGCTGGCGCTGCGCCGTCACCGAGTCGGAGAGCGCGCCGAGCATCGTGTTGAACGCACGCGCGAGGCGTCCGAGCTCGTCGTTGCGGCGATCGTCCGCCACGGCGCGGAGGTCGCGCGTCGCAGCGATCCGCTCCGCATTCGCGGTCAGCCGCTGGACGGGCCGAAGCGCCGCGCGGGCGACGAACAGAGCAGTCGCTGCAGCGCCCGCGACCGCGACGCTCGAGATGGCGAGGAACAACACGCGGATCCAGGAGAGAACGTGATCCGTGCTCTTGAGTGACAACGCAACCTGCACGGCCGAGGTGCCGGCGCGCCGCGTATAGATCCGAACGTGTGTCCCGGTCACGCGGGCATCGGTGAAGAACGCACCCCGGGTCCCGCGGGCAACCGCCACGGCACCGGCTGATGGCAGACGGATGCGCTCGCCGGGAATCAATGTCGTCTTTCCGCTCGCACTGACGAACTGGACGTATCCCGCGGCCTCGCCGAGCCTCGTGGGAGGGAGTCGCGGACGGGCGAACGACTTCGGTCTTAGACCGACACGTGCGGCGAATGACGCGGCCCGCTGCTCGAGCGACTTGTCGACCTGTGCATTCAGTTGCGTCCGCACGACGAAGTACGCAGCGAAGAGGGCCGCCGCAATCGCGAGCGCGAGCAGGGCCGTCGTGCCGAGCGTCAGGCGGGCGCGAAGGCTCAGCTACGGCTCCTCGCGGAGCACATAGCCGATGCCTCGCACTGTCTGGATCAGCCGTGGCTCACCGTCTGCTTCGAGCTTGCGTCTCACCGAGCCCACAAAGACGTCGAGTGAATTCGACACGCTCTCGGCGTTGTCCCCCCACACCTCTCGCAAGATCGTCGAGCGCGCGAGAACCTTGCGCGGGTTGAGCAGCAGGAGCTCGAGCAGCGCGAACTCGATCCGCGTCAGATCGACGGGGCGCTCGCCGCGCCGCGCGCGGCGCTGGACTCGATCGAGCTCGAGGTCGAGGTAACGAAAAGGTCCTTCCGGTGCCGATCGGCGCAGGAGCGCGCGGACGCGCGCAAGGAGCTCGACGACCGCGAACGGCTTGCCGAGGAAGTCGTCGGCGCCGGCCTCGAGCCCGCTGACCCGGTCTGCCAGCGCCTGTCGCGCTGTCAACATCAGGATCGGCACGTCGCTCGTGCGGCGGATTAGGCGACACGCCGTCATCCCGTCGACGTTCGGCATCATCAAATCGAGGATGACGACGTCCGGCTTCGCCGCACTCTCGTCGAAGAACGACAGTGCGTGCATTCCGTCCTCGGCGACGTCCACGGCGTAGCCCTCGAGCTCGAGCGTGCGCGACATGGCCGAGCGCAGCGCGGCGTCGTCGTCCACCACGAGAACTCGGTTCGGCATCGAAGTATCGTCGCACGCTCTACTGCTGCGTCGAGCCTCCCGCCGCCGGTGCGAGCTTCGCGCAGGCTGCGCTGGCCTTGGCGAACGCCTTCTGATCGTTGCTCGCTCCGAGCGTGACGCCGTGCTGCTTCAGGCAGGCGGCGTACTTCGCGAAGGCCGGATTCGACTTGTTGCCGCCCGCGGGTGCGCCGCCTGGGCGCGCACCCGCGGGGAGCTTGCTGCGACACGCCCTGAAGGCTTCTTGCTGCGCTGTCGAGAGACCACCGCCGCCGGAGGGGCGCCCTGCACCGGGAGTGAAGTTCTTCACGCCGTGGCTGGCCATGCAGTCCTGGAAGGACTTGAGCGCCGCGGTAGACGCGCCGGTCGCCGGGTTGGTCGCGGTCGTCGTTGACGAGGCCGAGCTCGACCCTCCCGACCCGCAGCCTGAAGCGACGATCGCGAGCGCGGCGACCGATGCGGCGCCCGCGTAGCGGAGCGAGCGCCTATCCATTGCCGCCGCCGATCGTGATCTGGCGGGCGCTGTAGCTGCCGTCGCTGTTCTTGGTGCCGGTGACGGTGACGGAGTCACCGGGGTGCACGGACTTGATCGTC
>JALYLO010000136.1 GCA_030774175.1 Actinomycetota bacterium | reverse complement strand
GGTCAGCCGATGAGGCCGCGCCGGAAGCCAACGGCGACCGCGTGGGCCCTGCTGCGCGCCTGGAGCTTCGCGAGCAGATGCCTGACATGGCTCTTGACCGTCTCCTCCGAGAGGAAGAGCCGGACGCCGATCTCGCGGTTCACGAGGCCGTCCGAGATCAGCTGGAGCACCTCGATCTCCCGCGCCGTCGGCTCCTGCGCGAGCTCCGGCAGAGGAGCCTGGAACGGGATCACCTCGGCGATCGCGTCACGGCGGGCTGCGACCGCTTCGAACCGGGTCGAATGTTCGCGATACCGCGTCAGGATGTCGTTGCGCTGGGCAGCGTCCACCGTGCTGCTATCGACCGCCCCCGGAACCACCTTTAGGCCGAATGCCCCCTTTCGAGGGAGTCGCGAAACACGGATTCGGCTCTGGCAGCCACTTCGTGCGGCAGTGCGGCAGGCGCCGAGCAGACCGCGACGCCGAGGCTGCGGTCGACGAGGGCGACCTCGTGGTAGACGGCCGGCCAGAGCTCGCCCGTCTTCACGAGCACCTCCCGGCCCTCGAGGCGGAAGTGCAGCTCCGAGTCCTGGGCGAGCGCGAGCGCCTCGAGCACCCGTTCCTCCTCGATCGCCGCGAGCCCCCGCGCGAGGTCGCGCGCACAGGTCAGGTTCTCGGGGCCGTCGCTGATCATCGGGCGCCGCACCTGCGTCCGCTCGGCACCCAGGCGCGCCGCCTCCGCGTTGACCGCGGCGAAGCCGAGCCGGTGCAGCAGCACGTTCGTGGCCGCGTTGTCGGAGAAGGCGAGCGCGAGGAGCGCGCAGTCGGCGAGCGTCACCGGGCCTGCCAGGCGGTCGGCGAGCGACCAGGCCGCCGGCGGCACCTCCACCCGCTCGGCCGGGTCGAGGCCGCGCTCTTCACGCGCAGCGCGCCAGAACGCCGAGACGACGAAGATCTTGATCGTCGAGGCGGCCGGGACGACCCGGTCGCCGCCCTGCTCGCGGCCGTCGCTCGCCGCCCACGTGATCACAGCCGCACGAGCTTGCGCCGGCGTGCGCGCAGGTAACCGGGCTCGTCCTCCTCGAGCACCCCGATCCCGTCCTCGCGCCCCGTCGCGTGGAGGATGCGGCCCCCGCCGAGCCAGAAGGCGATGTGGTCGGCCGGCTCGTCGGGCTCGCCGTAGGTGACGAGGTCGCCCGGACGGGGCTCCGCGACCGCGCGGCCCGCGTCCTCCTGCTGGTCGGCGTCGCGCGGCACGAGCCGGCCGAGGCGCCGGTAGGCCATGTGCACGAGGCCCGAGCAGTCGATGCCCTGCTCGGTCATGCCGCCCCACAGGTAGCGGCTGCCGAGGTAAGAGCGCGCGACGTCGACCGGCGTGCCCTGCGCGTCGGCCGGCAGCTCCCCCACGCCCTCCTCGAGCGCCTCCTCGTGCAGCCAGCCCGGGTAGTCATAGGCGGTGAGGACGCGTGCCCAGCCGTCGCGGCGCTCCTGCACGTGCAGCGGCTCGCGGCGCAGCGCCTGCGTCACCTGCTCGGCGTCATCGCGCGGCTCCGCGCGCAGCGCCGCGACCTCGACGGCACACCGGTGCGCGCTCTCAACCACCCGCATGCCTCGCGATCTTTTCCTCGAGCATCGCCTTCACCGCGGGCCAGTCGTCGTCGAGGATCGCGTACCAGGCCGAGTCGCGAATCGAGTCGGGCAGCACCATGTGCTTGCGGAAGATCCCCTCGAAGCGCGCTCCGACGCCGAGCAGCGCGCCGCGCACCCTCAGGTTGCGCGCGTCGGTCTTGAACTCCACGCGCATCGCACCCCAGCGGTCGAACGCGTTCGAGAGCAGCAGGTACTTCGTCTCGATGTTCGCGCCGGTGCCCCACTGCGCCCGCTCGAGCCACGTCCAGCCGATCTCGGCGCGCCGGTGGAACGGCTCGACGTTCAGGTAGCGCGACGAGCCGACCGGGCGCCCCTCGACGTGCACGACGAACGGGATCTCGGCGTCGCTCGCGAGCGCCAGGTCGAACCAGCGGTCGAAGCCGAGCGAGTACATATTCGTGTAGCGGTGGATCTCGGGGTCGCGCTCGGCCGCCTCGCGCAGCCCCTCGCGGTGGCGCTCCTCGATCGGCTCGGCGCGGACGATGCGGCCCTCGAGCGGCCCCTCGGGACGAAGCTCGGTCACGCCGCCGGGACGCTGCCCGAGGCGGCGAAGATTTCGCAGGCGCTCCGCCGGGAACGAGTTTGGCAGCGATGCACGATGTTCAGTATCGCCGCACCGGTTTCCGCGCGGCATTACGCTTCAGCAGGGGATGACGAAACCTCCTGAGTTTCAGGTGTCTTCCGGCGGCGCGCTTGCGCTGCAACCGGTCGCCGTCGCCCGCAAGTCGCCCTCGCGCCTTTTCTGGGACCGCTTCAAGCAGGACAAGGCGGCGCTCGGAGGCGGCATCGTGATCATCCTGCTCATCCTGATCGCGTTCTTCGGCGGCCCGCTCGCAGAGCAGATCACAGGCCACCCGCAGAACACGACCTACACCCAGATGACGGACGCCTACGGGGTGCCGCTGGGGCCGAACTCGCACTTCTGGTTCGGCGCCGACGCCGCGGGTCGCGACCTCTTCGTCCGCACGATGTACGGGGCGCGCACCTCGCTCTTCGTCGGCATCGTCGCGTCTGGGTTCGCCGTGCTGATCGGGTTGATCGTCGGCCTCACCGCCGGGTTCTTCGGCGGCTTCATCGACACGATCCTCTCACGCGCCTCCGACGTGCTGCTCGCCGTGCCGCAGATCCTGATCGCGGTCGGCGTCGTCGCTGCCTGCTCGACGAACAAGAACGGCTGCCTCGGAGGGCTGCTGCAACCAGGGCTCACGGTCGTGATCGCGGTGATCACGATCTTCTCGTGGTCCTACATCGCCCGCATCGTGCGCGGCTACACGCTGTCCCTTCGCGAGAAGGAGTTCGTCGAGTCCGCCCGCGCGGCGGGCGCCGGCAACGTGCGCATCCTGGCGACCGAGATCCTCCCGAACCTGGTGGGGCCGCTGATCGTCTACTCGACCCTGCTGATCCCGACCAACATCCTCTTCGAGGCGTCCCTCTCGTACCTCGGGCTCGGCGTGCCTGCCGACCAGGCATCGTGGGGCTCGATCCTGAGCGACGCTTCGGGGCTGTACGACGTCGCCTGGTGGCTCATGCTCTTCCCCGGCGCGTTCCTGATCTTCACGACCCTCGCGTTCAACCTGCTCGGAGATGGCCTCCGGGACGCTTTCGACGTGAGGTCCGAGCGGTGAGTGCATTGCCCCCCAACTTCCGCGCCCGACCACGGGTGGAAAGGAGAACGAAGCTCAACATGAGCAAGATGATCCGCTACGCGGTACTGCTTGCGGTGGTCGCAGCGTTCGCGCTGCTCGCAGCAGGGTTCGGCTCCGAGAAGTCGTCCTCGAGCAGTCCTACGTCCAACACCAGCGCCAACTCGAGCTCCGGCGGCAACCCGGTTGTGGGCTCGGGTACGTTCAACAACGGCTCGTCCAAGAAGGGCGGCACATACACGATCGGCTGGGAGCAGTCGTTCGGGTTCACGAACAACTTCGACCCCACCGGCGAGTACCTGGGCAACGCCTGGGGCCTCTTCTCCAACCTGATGCTGCGCCCGCTGATCGGGTACAAGCACCTGCCCGGCGCGGCCGGCAACCAACTGATCGGCGACCTCGCCACCGGCGTGCCGAAGCCGACCCAGAACGGCCTCACCTACACCTACAAGCTGCGCTCCGGCATCAAGTTCAGCCCGCCGGTCAACCGCGTTGTCACCTCGAAGGATGTCGCCTACGCGATGGACCGGCTCGCCAACAAGAATGACGGTGGCCAGTACTCCTTCTACTACACGGTGATCAAGGGCTGGGATGCGGTCGCGAGCGGGAAGGCGACCAGGGTCTCCGGCATCTCGACGCCCAACAAGAACACGATCGTCTTCCACCTGACCAAGGCGGCCGGCGACTTCAACCTCCGTATGTCGATGCCGGCGACGGCACCGATCCCGCAGGAGATCGGGAAGTGCTTCGACGGCAAGCCGGGCGACTACGGCCGCGACGTCGTGTCCAGTGGCCCGTACATGCTCCAGGGCGCGGACAAGGTGACGGCGAGCTGCGCGGCCCTGAAGCCGATGAGCGGCTACGACGGGGCGAACGGCAACCACATCATCCTCGTCCGCAACCCGAACTACGGCCAGTCGACTGACCCGTACCGGAAGAACTATCCGGACGTCTTCAAGTTCGTCGTGAACTCGAACGCGGATGACATCTTCGCCAAGGTGCAGGCCGGCCAGTACGACGACGAGGTGTCGAGCCCCGCTCCGAAGACCATCCGCCTGTACGCGACGAACCCGTCGCTGAAGCCGCGGATGATCCCGAACGTCGGCGACCGCACCAACTACTTCACGATGAACCTGACTCAGGCTCCGTTCGACGACGTTCACGTCCGCAAGGCGATGAACTGGATCGTCGACAAGGCGGCTCTGCAGAAGGCGTGGGGCGGCCCGATCCCGGGCGCGATCGCGACTCACATCGTCCCGCCGGTGCTCTACAACAACGGCCTCGCCGAGTACGACCCGTACTCGACCCCGAACAGCGCGGGCGACGAGAAGAAGGCTGCGGCGGAGATGAAGCAGTCGAAATACGACCCGGGCAAGACCGGCAAGTGCACCGCGTCGGCCTGCAAGGGCCTGCTGATGATCGCCGACACCCGTGGTGTCGACACCCGCATGATCCCGGTGCTCGAGGCAGACGCCGCGAAGATCGGCATCGCGCTCAAGGTGCGCTCGATCAACGGCGCCTACACGACGATCCAGACCCCGTCGAAGAACATCCCGTTCTCCGAACGCCCGTCCTGGGGCAAGGACTACGCGGACCCGTACACGTTCTTCGCCGAGCTGTTCCACTCCGGCGCGATCATCAAGTCGGGGAATACGAACTACTCGCTCGTCGGCCTCACGCCGGCGATCGCGAAGAAGGTCGGGGCGACGGGCAATCTCACGAATGTCCCATCGATCGATCCGGAGATCGATGCTTGCAGCGCCAAGCTCACCCAGGCCCGCACGACGTGCTGGGAGAACGTGGACAAGAAGCTGATGACCCAGGTCGTCCCGTGGGTCCCGTACCTCTGGCCGAACAACGTGTTCATCGTCGGCCCCAAGGTCACGCACTGGAACTACGACCAGTTCACCGACGGTCCGGCGTACTCGTCGGTTTCCGTCAAGGGCTAAACAACGCAAACGGAGGGGGGCGGGCAGCGTCCCGCCCCCCTCTTCCGTAACCGAGGAGACCGCACATGACGTTCTACATCGCACGCAGGCTCGTCTGGACGATCGTCGTCGTCGCATGCGTGCTCGCGATTACGTTCGCGGTCTTCTACCTTCTGCCGGCGGGCGATCCGGCGCTCCGGTTCGCAGGCAAGAACCCGAACGACGCCGAGCTCGCGCTGATCCATCACAGGCTCGGGCTCGACAAGCCGTGGTACGTCCAGTTCTTCAGGTTCTCGAAAAACTTCTTCATCGGCGACAAGTACGGCTGGCCAGGCCTCGGCTACACCTATGCAGGCCAGACCTCGGTCAAGTCGCTGATCATCGCGCGCGCACCGCGCACGCTCTTCCTCATCGCAGGCGCCTCGGTCCTCTGGCTCTTCGCCGGGGTTGCCGTCGGCGTGCTCTCGGCGGTGAAGCGACGCTCGCTCACCGACCGCCTGGCGATGGGCTTCGCGCTCTTCGGGATCTCGACGCCGGTCTTCTGGCTCGGCCTGATGGCGCTCTACATCTTCTGGAGGCAACTCGGCTGGACGGGAGGAAGCGGGTACGTCTCACCCGTGGACAGCGTCACCGGCTTCTTCTCGCACATGATCCTGCCCTGGATCGTGCTCGCGCTCCTCTACGCCGCGTTCTACGCGCGAATGACGCGCAACAACCTGCTCGAGACGCTCGGTGAGGACTACATCCGAACCGCCCGGGCCAAGGGGCTGTCGGAGCGCAAGGTGATCTTCAAGCACGGCCTGCGGGCGAGCCTCACCCCGATCGTGACGATGTTCGGGCTCGACATCGCCCTCCTCGTCGGCGGCGCGATCATCACCGAGTCGGTGTTCAACCTGCAAGGCCTCGGCTACCTCGCGATCAACAACGCGCTGCAGCAGGACCTGCCGGTCGTGCTCGGCGTCGTACTGCTCGCATCGGTCGCAGTCGCGCTCGCGAACCTGATCGTCGACGTCCTCTACGCCTTCATCGACCCGAGGGTGCGTTACGCGTGAGCGCCGGCGACGACCGGCGCCTCCTCGAGGTGCGCGGCCTGACCGTCCGGTTCCCGACCGCGGACGGCGTCGTGCAGGCGGTCAGCGACGTCTCGTTCACCCTCAGCCGCGGCGAGACCCTCGGCATCGTCGGCGAGTCCGGCTCCGGCAAGAGCGTCTCGAACCTCGCGATCATGGGCCTGCTCAACCGGCAGCGGACGCTGATCTCGGGCGAGATCGACTTCCTCGGGCGCGACCTGCTGATGCTGCCGCCGCACGAGCTCCAGAAGATCCGCGGCAAGGACATCGCAATGGTCTTCCAAGATCCCTTCGCGTGCTTGCATCCGATGTACCGGGTCGGCAAGCAGATCGAGGAGGCCGTGCTCGCGCACGACGACGTCAGCAAGCAGGTGGCGTGGGCGCGTGCGGTCGAGCTGCTCGGCCGTGTCGGCATCCCCAATGCGAAGGAACGGGCGCGCGACTATCCGCACCAGTACTCGGGCGGCATGCGCCAGCGCGCGATGATCGCGATGGCGCTCGTGCACAACCCCGCGATCCTGATCTGCGACGAGCCGACAACGGCGCTCGACGTGACCGTGCAGGCGCAGATCATCGAGCTGATCGAGGACGTGAAGCGCGAGTTCGACATCGGCGTCATCCTCGTCACGCACGACCTCGGCGTGGTCGCCGAGATCGCGGATTCCGTGATGGTGATGTACGCGGGCAGGATCATGGAGTACGGGCCGGCGCGGGAGATCTTCGACCGGCCGCAGCACCCCTACGCCTGGGGCCTCCTCGACTCGATGCCGACGATCGAGCGACGCCTGACGGCGCTCGTACCGATCGAGGGATTGCCGCCGTCACTGCTCGCACCGCCCTCAGGCTGCCCCTTCCACCCGCGCTGCCCGTACCGGTTCGCGCCGTGCCCCGTCGACCGGCCGCCGCTCGAGGCGCCCGTGCCCGAAGCGCACCTCGACGCCTGCTGGCTGCGGTGGGAGGAGAAGGTGCGGCTCGGCGGCGAGCGCTCTGTATCGCGCCTCGGAGACGCAGCGTGAGTGCCGCGGAGAACCTCGTCGAGGTCGATCACCTGACGAAGCGCTTCGCGGTGAAGCAGGGCGTGTTCTCGCGCGGGAAGGTGGAGGTGCACGCGGTGGAGGACGTGTCGCTGACCGTACGCAGCGGCGAGACCCTCGGCATCGTCGGCGAGTCGGGCTGCGGCAAGTCCACGACGGCGCGGCTGATCCTGCGGCTGCTCGAGCCGACGAGCGGGACGATCCGCTTCCAGGGCCGGGACATCTCCAAGCTCTCGCAGGGCAACCTGCGGCCGCTGCGCCGCGAGATGCAGATGATCTTCCAGGACCCGTACTCGTCGCTGAACCCGCGCAAGACGGTCGGGCAGATCGTCGGGCAGCCGTTCGCGATCCACGGGCTGAAGAACGCGAGGACCCGCGTGCAGGAACTGCTCGAAACCGTCGGGCTGAGCCCGGAGCACTACAACCGCTATCCGCACGAGTTCTCGGGCGGCCAGCGGCAGCGCATCGGCGTCGCGCGCGCGCTCGCGCTCTCGCCGAAGTTGATCGTCTGCGACGAGCCGGTGTCGGCGCTCGACGTCTCCATCCAGGCCCAGGTGCTGAACCTGCTGCGCAACCTGCAGAAGGACTTCAACCTCACCTACGTCTTCATCTCGCACGATCTGTCGGTGATCCGCCAGATCGCGGACCGCATCGCGGTCATGTACCTCGGGCGCGTGGTTGAGCTCGGCGACAGCGAGTCGATCTACGAGCACCCGAAGCACCCGTACACGGCGGCGCTGCTCTCGGCGGTGCCGCGCGCAACGACGGGCGGCCGCCAGCGGATCGTGCTGAGCGGCGACGTGCCGTCGCCGATCTCGCCACCGGCCGCATGCGTCTTCCATCCGCGTTGCCCGCGCTTCCATGCCGGCCACTGCGACGTCGAGACGCCCGTCCTGCGCGAGCTCGCGCCGGGGCAGGAGGCCGCCTGCCACTACCCGCTCGAGAAGTGGCCGATGACCGACGACGAGATCTACCAGGCCGAGGGCACGACCCGCGCCGACCGACCCCACCTCGAGGGCGCCGCGCAGGAAACCGGCTGAGCGGGCATCAGCCGAGGTTCGCGCCGCGCGAGAGGCCGCGGTCGACGAGCCCCGCCACCCCGATCAGGGCCAGCAGTCCCCCCGCGAGGACGAGCCAGGTCCACAGGGTTTCCCGGTGCGAGCCCGGCAGGAAGCCCGCGGGCGCGTAGTTCGAGGCGTCGATGCGGCTCGAGCTGTGGCCCCGGTGCAGGTAGTCGACGAGCGCCAGCGACCGTTCGTCTTCTCGAAGCGAACGGCGAAGAGCGTCGAGTCGGATCCCGCCGGGGCGCTGCCGCCCGGCGCGATCGACGCGACGAGGCCGACCGTAGTTCGCCCGGAGAAGGCGACGGTCGAGCCGGGGGTCGCGTAGACGTTCGCCGACAGCGGCAGATTGCGGCCTCGCTGCCAGTCGGCGAGCGAGAAATGCGCCCGGAGCGACGGGGCGAGCAACGCGTACGCGTCCCGCAGGCGCCGGCGGCGCAGGAGGTCGCCGACGAAGGCGTTGGCGAGCGGGTGGACGGCGGCCTCGGCCCGGACGCGTGCGCGCTCGGCCGCCGGATCCTCGGCCCCGAAGGACGACGTCGTCGTCGGTCGGCCGCCGCCGACCACCGGCGCGTGCGGGGCGACTTGGATCTGCTTCGAGGGGCTGCGGTTCGCGAGGAGCGCGTTCACGAGCAAGAAGAGCCCGACGACCCCGCCGGCCAGCACGACCCAGGCAAGTCGCCGTCGCCGCCGGGGAGACGCGAGGAATCGCATCGCTGCATCATTCCGCAGGTCGGCGTCTACCCGGCCCAGGGCGGAAGCTCGAGCGCCCGCTCGTAGGCCGCCCGGTCGTGCACCGGGTCACCGTGCGACACGATCACGCGCTCGAACGGCAGCTCGAGCAGCGCCCGCAGCGCGGGAAGCGCGCGCTCCTCATGCCACGGCGTCGACCACACGCGAAGCTCGCCGTCCGGCGCGGTCAGCGCGTCGGCGAAGACGAGGGCGCGCTGCTCCGGCAGCCACAGCGGCGTCTCGTTGCGGCCTCGCCCGTCGTACAGGGCAACGAGGCCACCCGGAAGCTCGCTGCCCGGCTCGATCGGCTCGAGCTCCGTCTCCGGGATGTTGTGTCGCCAGAACAGGAACGGGCCGAATGCGCGCGCGCCGTAGCGCTGCACGAAGAGGTCGATGCTCCGGACGTGGTCGGGCTTGAGCACGACGACGACCGTCGGCGGGCGGGCGTCGAAGCGCGCCCACGCCTCGGCCGCGTCGCCCGGCGGCGCGAGCGGGTCGAGCAAGACGACCTCGCCGCCGGACTCGACGCACGTCGAGGCCACGAGCGGCCCCCAGCCGACCCCCGGGCGCCAGTCGGGATATTCGACCTGCCAGATCCAGAGACCCGGCGCCACGTCGCGCAGCTCGCACACCACTCCCGCCATTGTGACGCCCGACCATGGTCCGCTGCCGGCATGAGCCGCGACGCTGTAACCGCACCTAAGGTCACCTGAGGCGTCTCGCGGGGCTACGTGACCGGAGAGCCACCTCGAGCTTGTTACCGTCACGGCCTTCGACGAGGGGAGCGGTTCCGGATGTCCGCATTCATCGCAGTTGTGAGGAGGATCGAGATGGACTTTCGGGAGTTCAAGCAGAAACAGGCAGCGATCTGGGGATCCGCACCGTTTGAGAACGTCTCGGCCCAGGCAGGGTCGGCGTACGACGACCTGATTGCGCGCGTCGCTCCGCAGCCGGGCGAGCGGGTGCTGGATGTGGCGACGGGCACCGGCGCGATCGCAGTGCGCGCTGCGCGAGCGGGTGCGGTGGTTACGGCGTCGGACTTCTCGCCGGTGTTGGTCGAGACGGCGAAG
>JALYLO010000135.1 GCA_030774175.1 Actinomycetota bacterium | reverse complement strand
TACGGGAGCGACGGGACTCGAACCCGCGACCTCCGGCGTGACAGGCCGGCGTTCTAACCAACTGAACTACGCCCCCGATTCGGCGGGCAGTGTACCGGCGGCAGGGATCGGTCGCCGCCCGGGCAATCTGTTCTTCGATGACGCGCGTCGACTGGATCGCGCTTGCGATCGCCGCGGTCGCCGCCCTCTCGGGGCTGAAACGCGGGCTGATCGCAACGGCACTCTCGCTGGCCGGCCTGGCAGGCGGCGCGGTGATCGGTGCGCGGGTTGCACCGCACTTCCTCCACGGAGGCTCGATCTCTCCGTACACGCCCCTCGTCGCGCTCGGCGGCGCGGCGGTCGGGGCGGTGCTCCTCCAGTCGATCGCGTCCATGGCCGGAGCGCTCGCGCGTGGGAGCCTTTCGGTGATCCCGCCGTTGCGCACGCTCGACTCGATCGGCGGTCTGGTTGCGGGAGCCGCGCTCGGTCTCGGGGTCGTCTGGGTCGCCGGCGCCGTTCTGCTCCAGCTGCCCGGCCAGACGAAGCTGCGCGCCGAGGTTCAGCACTCGAAGATCATGCAGCGCCTGAACGAGATCGCGCCGCCGAGCACGATCCTGCGTGCGTTCCACCGCGTCGACCCGTTCCCCTCGATCGCCGGCCCGGCGCCGCCGGCACTCCCACCCGACCGCCGTGCGCTCTCGTCGGCCGCCGTGCGGCGAGTCCGCAGGAGCGTGCTGAGGGTCACCGCGACCGCCTGCGGCCTCGGCGTCGAAGGCTCGGGCTGGGTTGCGAAGCCACACCTCGTCGTCACCGCCGCTCACGTCGTCGCCGGCGGCTCCGGGATCCGTGTCGGCGGCCATGCCGCCCGTGCCCTCGTCGTCGACCGCAGGCAGGACATCGCCGTCCTGCGGGTGCCGGGACTGCGCGCGGCGCCGTTGCCGCTGGGCGACCCGCGGTCGGGCGACTCGGTCGCGCTGCTCGGCTACCCGGAAAACGGCCCCTTCGAGGCGCGAGCGGGCCGAGTCGGTGCTACGGCCGACGTGCTGATCAACGGATCGCTGCGGGAGGTGACCGCGCTGCGCGGGCTCGTGCGCCACGGCAACTCCGGCGGGCCGGCCGTTAACGAGGCGGGGCAGGTCGAGGCGACGGTGTTCGCCGCCCGGATCGGTGCCCGCGCCGGTTACGGCGTGCCGGCGGCGCCCGTTCGCGCCGCGCTCGCCCGTGCCCGCCACCCGGTCTCGACCGGCGCCTGTTGACCCCTAAGCGGGCAGGATGTCGAGCACGCCGAGCGGGCGGCGGAACGGCGCGACGATGTAGACGCCGGCCGCGACCTCGCGCGACCGCCCGATCAGCTCGCCGGCGAGCTCGGCGCCGACTTCGGCAGCGTCCGACCCGGCGGAGCGATAGCGCTCCTGCACGTGTTCGGGGACGAAAATGCCCGGCGTCTCGTTGTGCACGCGCACTGCCAGCTCGAGCGACCTGATCGGCCAGACCCCCACGAGGAGCGGGATCGTCGGTGGGCCCCCGAGCCGCTCGAAGAACTGGTCCAGGTACGCCATGTCGAACAGGATCTGGGTCATCGCAAACTGCGCGCCCGCCTCGATCTTGCGGTGAAAGCGCTCGACCTCGAGCCCGAGATCGTCCGCCGTCGGATTCACGGCGACGCCGCAGAAAAACGACGTGGGCGCATCGATCGCGCGGCCGTGGAAGTCGGTGCCGCCGTTCAGGCGCGAGATCAACTCGACGAGGCCGATCGCGTCGACGTCGTAGACCGCGCCTGTGCCCGGATAGTCGCCCGCCTCCGGCGGATCGCCCGTGACAGCCAGGACGTTGCGGATCCCCTCGGCGTGGCAGCCGAGGAGCAGCGACTCGAGCCCGGCGATCGTCGAGTCGCGCGGGGTCAGGTGCGGGATCACCTCGATCCCGGCCTCACGCTGGATCGCGGCCGACGCCATCATCCCGCTCATCCGCGCACGCGCCCGCGGGTTGTCGTTGACGTCAACACAGTGCGCGCGCCCGGACTCCTTCAGCACACGGGCGGTCTCGAGGAGGCCGTCGACGTTGCCGCCGAGCGGCGGGTCGAGTTGCACCGAGACGACGAACTCCCGGGCGGCGAGGAGGCGTGCCAGCTCCGTCGGCCCTTCGGCGGGTGCGGAGGACGACTCGCGCACGCGCTCGCGTGACCGCAGGCGGCTGGTCGCGACGCGGTTTTCATCCATCGCTCCCCGGATCGCCGCGATCTGCGCCGGCGTCGTCCCGCAGCAGCCGCCGATCAGGCGCGCGCCGAGCGAGCGCGCCGTCGCGGCGAAGTCCGCGAAGTACTCCGGCGTCGCGTGCGGGAAGGAGACGCGCGCCCCCGCCATGCTCGCGAGGCCGACGTTCGGCAGCGCGGCGAGCGCCGCCGCATCGCCGCCCATCTCCGAGAG
>JALYLO010000134.1 GCA_030774175.1 Actinomycetota bacterium | reverse complement strand
GCCTCGTTGCGGCTCGCATACGCATCCGCGTGCGCGGCGAGGAACGCGTCGTAGGCGGATGCCGACCGCCAGCGGTCGATGACGAGGTAGTGCACCGTCTCCCCGCCCGACAAGCGCAGAAGCTCGGTGCCGAGATAGCCGTCGCCGGGCGCGAAGAAGCGCGCCCACTCGCCGTCGCTGCCGTAGACGGCCTCGAACGCCTCCGCTCCGGCGAGCTCCACCTCGTACTCGAAGACCGCCGCGAGACTCACGCGAGCGGCGGGATCCAGTCGCCGTGCGCCTCGAGGAGCGCCTCCACGAGGCGGGCGATCTCGTCCAGGCTGAGCTCCGCGGCGGTGTGCGGGTCGAGCATCGCCGCCTGGTGGACGGCCTCGCGCCGTCCGGTCAGCGCGGCCTCGACGGTGAGGCCCTGCACACCGACGTTCGTCTGGATGAGCGCGGCGAGGTGCCGCGGCAGCGGACCCGCGGGCTGTGGCTCGATCCCGCTCGCGGACGCGACGCACGGGACCTCGACGCAGCAGTCGCCGGGGAGGTTGTCGATCAGCCGCCTCCCGCCCACGGCGTTCGGGACGTTCGCGTTGAACGTGAATGGCTCGCCGGTCTCGCACGCCTTGATGATCTCGGCGCCGTACTCGACGCTCGCCTCGACGTCGAGCGGGCGGCCGCTCTCGAGCTCGTGCCGGAGCGTCTCCCATTCGGCGATCGAGGCCTCGCAACGCCGCGGGTACTCGTCGAGCGGGATGTTGAAGCGCTCGATCAGGTCGGGGCGCCCGCGCTTGATGAACCACGGGACGTACTCGGCGAAGTGCTCGGAGGACTCCGTGACGAAGTACCCGAAGTGGCGCAGGAGCTCGTAGCGCACGCGGTTGTGCTCCGGCACCCGGTCCTCGTCGACGATCCGTCGCAGCGCCGGGTAGAGGTCCTCCCCGTCGCGCTCGAGGCGCAGGAAGAACGCGAGGTGGTTGATCCCTGCGACGTGGTGGTCGAGCTCCGCCGCCGGGATGCCGAGGTCCGTGGCCAGCTCACCCGCGGTGTGCTGCACCGAGTGGCAGAGACCGACGGTCCGGATCGAGCTCGCCTCGGCCACCGCCCAGCACAGCATCGCCATCGGGTTGACGTAGTTGAGCAGCAGCGCGCCGGGACAGAGCTCCTCCATGTCCCGGCAGACGTCGAGCAGCACGGGGATCGTGCGCAGCCCGCGCATGATCCCGCCGACGCCCAGCGTGTCGCCGATCGTCTGGCGCAGCCCGAAGCGCTTTGGCACCTCGAAGTCGACCACGGTCGCGGGGCGGTAGCCGCCGACCTGGAACGAGGTGACGACGTAGTCCGCGCCGTCGAGCGCCGCGCGGCGATCGAGCGTGGCCTCGATGCTCGCCCCGGAGTCCACGCTCGCGGCGACGTTCCGCGCGATCGTCTCGGCCGTGCGCAGGCGCTGGGCGTCGACGTCCATGAGGGCGAGCGTCGCCGTGTCCGCCAGCGCCGGGGCGCTGAGGATGTCCCCGACGAGCGTCCGGGTGAACTGAGCGGAGCCGGCGCCGATGAACGCGATCTTCGGCATCGGCCCCTGTCTACCATCCAAAGCCGTTCGCCGCGGTTCGTCGGCGCGACGGTTGCGCCGCACGGCCCGATCACGGACCATCCGCGTCAGCCATGGGAGGAACGCCGCACCCGCTCGACCCGTTGGCGGCCGAGGAGATCAGCCTGGCCGCGGCGATCCTGCGCCGCGAGCAGGGCGTCACCGACCGCTGGCGCTTCGCCTCGATCGAGCTCCGCGAGCCGTCCAAGCAGACCGTCCGCGACTTCGCGGCAGGCGATCCGATCGAGCGCGCGGCGGTGGTCATCTGCTGGAACCGCGACGACGGACAGGTCTACAAGGCGACGGTGGCGCTCGGCGAGGACCGCGTCGTGTCGTGGGAGCACCAGCCCGACGGCCAGCCGAACATGACCGTCGACGAGTTCCACGAGTGCGACGAGACGCTGCGCCGCGACCCGCGGGTCATCGAGGCGCTCGCGCGGCGCGGGATCACCGAGCTCGACCGGGGGCTGATCGACACCTGGGCCTCGGGCGCGCATCTCGTCCCGGAGGCCCACCGCGGCGGCCGCGTCGGCTGGGCCGACGTCTGGTACCGCAGCGCCGAGGGCTCGAGCCCGTACGCCAACCCGGTCACGGGGCTGCACTTCGTCGTCGACCTCAACCGCATGGAGCTGCTCGAGGTCGAGGACGACCACAGCGTCGAGGAGCCCGCGACGATGGGCGAGTACGTGCCCCACCTCGTGCCGGGCCAGCAGCTGCGCAACGACCTCAAGCCGCTCGAGATCACACAACCCGAGGGCGTCTCCTTCTCGCTCGACGGCAACGCGCTGCGCTGGCAGAAGTGGTCGCTGCGGGTCGGCTTCAACCACCGCGAGGGGATGGTCCTGCACACGGTCGGCTACGACGACGGCGGTCGGACCCGCCCCGTCGCCCACCGGCTCTCGTTCGCGGAGATGGTCGTCCCCTACCGCGATCCGACGACCGACCACTACCGCCGCACCGCGTTCGATATCGGCGAGTGGGGGCTCGGGTTCATGACGACGTCGCTGGAGCTCGGCTGCGACTGCCTCGGCGAGATCGCCTACCTCGACGCGGTCATGCACGACACGCGCGGCGAGCCCTACCGGATCCCACAGGCGATCTGCTTCCACGAGGAGGACGACGC
>JALYLO010000133.1 GCA_030774175.1 Actinomycetota bacterium | reverse complement strand
CAGGCGTGCAGATCTCGGACTTCGGCTGCGCGTTCAACGGCTACCGCCGCGGCGCGATCGAGCCGATGCTGGGGGCGATCGGGCGACAGAAGTTCACGAAGGCCCTCGTCGTCTCGACGGGGGTCTCTGTCGAGGAAGTCGACGTCTCCCACGCGGCGTCGAGCTCCGGCTCGCGCTACTCGCCCTTGCGGCTCGTGCGCCTCGCTCTGCACGTCGTCGCGGGCTTCTGGCCGCAGCCCGTGCAGTGGATTGGCGTGTCGCTCGGCCTCCTCTGCACGGTCGCTGCGGGTGCGCTCGGCGTCTACGGCGTTGCCTACTGGATCGTCAACGCGAACTTCCCCGGGCCGCTCTTCGCGGGAGCAGGCATTGTTCTCGTGTTGGGCATCCAGGGATTCGTCCTCGCGCTGATCGGGGAATCGCTCGGGCGCATCCAGCGGGACGTCGAAGGCAGGCCGCTGTACACCATCGAGGAGGAGCTCTGAGACGTAGCGCGGAGGGGCAGCGGAAGCGGGTCTTGGTCACCGGCGGTGCGGGGTTCATCTCGTCGAACTTCATCCGCCACCTCCTCGAGGCGACGCCCTACGAGGTGGTGACCCTCGACGCGCTGACCTACGCCGGGAACCTCGAGAACCTCGCGGACGTGCTGAGCCATCCGCGGCTCTCGTTCGTGCACGGGGACATTCGTGACTCCGCGCTCGTGCGCGAGCTCGTCGAGGGCGTCGACGTGATCGTCAACGCCGCGGCCGAGTCGCACGTCGAGAAGTCGATCGAGCACGGCGCCTCCGAGTTCGTGACGACGAACGTCGAGGGCACGCAGATCCTGCTCGACGCGATCCGCGTCACGCCGGTCGAGCGCTTCATCCTGATCTCGTCGTCCGAGGTCTACGGCACCGCCGAGGCAGCGCCGATGGACGAGGAGCACCCGCTCAAGCCGCGCTCGCCGTACGCTGCGACGAAGGCCGGCGCCGACCGCCTCGCCTACTCGTACTGGACGACCTATGACCTGCCGATCGTGATCGTGCGCCCGTTCAACAACTACGGGCCGCGCCAGCATCCGGAGAAGGTCGTGCCGCGCTTCATCACGCAGGCGCTCGCCGACGAGCCGTTGACGATCCACGGCGACGGGCACGCGTCGCGCGACTGGCTCTACGTCACCGATGACGCCGAGGCGATCGAGCGCGTGATCGAGGCGCCGATCGATTCCCTCGTCGGCGAGGTGCTGAACGTGGCGACCGGCATCGATATCTCGGTCAACGACATCGCGGGCCTCGTGCTGTCGGTGCTCGGCAAGCCCGCCGAGCTGCGGGCGCACGTACCCGAGCGCCCCGGCCAGGTCGACCGCCACCTCGGCTCGACGGAGAAGGCCGAGCGGCTGCTCGGCTGGCGCGCGCGAACGAGCTTCGAGGACGGTCTCGAGCGCACCGTCGCGTGGTATCGCGACAATGAGGCGTGGTGGAGAGCGATCCTCGCTCGGGAAGTCCGCGCCTACTCGTCCTAGGGGCCGGTCCCGCACAACTCGGTCTGCTCGAGGCGGCGCGCGAACGCGGGCTCTGGCTCGCCGTCGTCGACCGCGACCCGGCCGCGCCGGGCTTTCGCTTCGCCGACCGCCGCTGCATCCTCTCGACCGAGGACGAGCCGGCGATCGAGCGTCTGGCGGGAGCCCTGGCTGTCGACGGGCTGATCTCACCCGGCACCGACTGGCCGGTCGGCGTCGCCGCGCGGATCGCCGAGCGGCTCGGCCTGCCGCACCCGATCGCCCCCGTGACGGCGGTCGTAGCCACGAACAAGCTGCGCCAGCGCGAGCGGCTCGCCGAGGCGGGCGTGCCCCAGCCGCGCTCGTGGGTCGTCGGCGGCGGCGACGACCTTCCGGTCATGACGGGGCCGGTGGTCGTGAAGGCGCCCGACCGGCAGGGCCAGAAGGGCTTGTCGCTCGTCGAGCACCCGGCGGGGCTGGCAGCGGCGGTCGAGACCGCGAGGAGCGCCGCGCGCAACGGGGCCGCGCTCGTCGAGGAGCTCGTCGACGGCCCGGAGGTGACGGTGGTCGGCTTCTCGATCGGGGGCGTCTTCACGGCGCTCGCCGTGACCGACCGGATCACTGCTGACCCGCCGGCGTTCGGCGTCGCCCTCGCACACGTCTTCGAGTCACCCCACGCCGAGGCCGCGGCGGTCGTCGCCGCGCGAGCCGCAGCGGCGCTCGGCATCGAGAACGGCCCCTCGTACACGCAGCTGCGAATCGTGCCCGACGGACCGCAGGTGATCGAGGTCGCCGCCCGCCTCGGAGGCGGCCACGACGCCGAGCTCGTCCAGGCGGCCACGGGCGTCGACCTGAACGGCCTCGCGCTCGACGCGGCGCTCGGCCGCGAGCCGCGGATCGCGCCGCACGAGGTTCCGTCCGGAGGTGCGGTCACACGCTTCCTCGTCGCGCCGCCCGGCGTGCTCGAGCGGGTCGAGGTGCCCGAAGGGCTCGAGGGGGTCGCGACGGTCAGGATCTATCGCCGGCCGGGCTACGCGTTCACGCCGTTGCGGCGGGGCGCCGACCGGGCCGGGGCCGTGTTGGTGCTCGGCGAGGATCGCGAGCAGGCTGTCGCGCGGGCGGAGGCCGCGGCCCAACGCATACGCTTCGTGACCGCGGATGCCGGAGCTCTCCTCCAAGCGAACTGAGTTCCTCTCGTTCCAGCCTCCGGCGATCACCGAAGAGGAGGTCGCCGCCGTCGCCGACACGCTGCGGTCGGGCTGGCTGACGACCGGTCCGCGAACCGCCGAGCTGGAGGCGCGGATGCGCGACTACCTCGAGGCAAGGCACGTGCTCGCCGTTTCGTCGTGCACCGCCGCGCTTCATCTCTCGCTCGTCGCCCTCGGCGTCGGCCCGGGCGACGAGGTGATCACCACCTCGATCACGTGGCCTGCAACCGCGAACGTGATCGTCCACTGCGGCGCGACGCCCGTCTTCGCCGACGTGCGCGACAACACCCTGAACATCGATCCGGAGCAGGTGCAGGCGCTTGTCAACCAGCGGACGAAGGCGATCGTCCCCGTCGACCTCTATGGCCAGCCCGCCGACCTCGACCCGCTGGTCGCGCTTGGGCTCCCGATCGTCGAGGATGCGGCGCATGCGACCGAGGCGCGCTATCGCGGTCGCAAGATCGGCTCGATCGCTGACCTGACGTGCTTCTCGCTCTACGCGACGAAGAACATCGCGGCCGGCGAGGGCGGGCTGATCGCCACGAATCGCGACGACCTGGCCGAGTCGCTCGACGACCTGCGCGTGCTGCGGCGCGGGCACGGGTCGCTGTACGACATCGCGGTGCCCGGCTACAAGGCGAACCTCAGCGACGTGCTCGCCTCGATCGCCCTCGTGCAGCTCGACAAGGTCGAGCGGCACGCCGAGATCCGCCGCCAGCACGCCGCGATCTACGCCGAGGGACTCGCCGGTCTCGAAGGCGTCGAGCCCGTCGCGCGCGACGAGCGCGACGTGCATGCGAACCACCTGTTCGTCGTACGCGTGACGTTCGCCGACCGCGACGAGGTGCAGCGCGCGCTCGCCGACGAGAACATCGGCAGCTCGATCCACTTCTTGCCGGTGCATCTGCTGAGCGCGTACCGCG
>JALYLO010000132.1 GCA_030774175.1 Actinomycetota bacterium | reverse complement strand
CCGTCCGTGCGCTTCATGCGCGCGAGGTAGGCAAACGCACTGCGCGGCGGCTTCAGCCCCGCCGCGACGAAGCCCTGGATCGCCCACGCGGTCGACTGGCAGTCGGAACCGCGGCCGTGCGTCAGCTCGAAGCCGCCGTCGCGATTCTGGAACGAGCGCAAGAACGCGATTGCACGGGCAATCGGTCTTCCGTGCACGCCCGCGACGCGCAGGGCCTCCAGCGCAGCCGCCGTGTCGTTGGAGTCCGCCTGGCCGTGCCTGAACCACGCGAAGCCGCCTGCCTCTGTCTGCTGCGCCAGCATGAACCTGGTCGTGGTGGCTGTCGACCGGCCGAGCGCCAGCACTCCCCAATACGTGGAGTTCAGCGTCTCGCCGATTTGCCCGTTCGGCAACACGCGCAGCCGCGTGAGCAGCGCCTCGTTGCGGGACCCGAGTGCTTCCTCTGCGAGTGCGACGATCGCGACATCGTTCGAGGTGTGAAGCGATGCTTCCTGAGACTGGAGATACGCGAGCGAGCCGGGGGCCGTCGCGCCGGCCGCGCGCAGTCCCAGCACCGCCCATGACGTGAGCAGCGCGTCCGTCGAGCCGTTGGGCTCGGCAAATGCGCCGCTCTGTGCGTGCGACTGCACAAACGACACCGGCGACACCGCGACGGCAAACGCTGCGAAAAGCGCGGCTAGGCCCATACGACCACCGTCCGCAGTCGCGCGCCGTAGCGGTCGAGCATGCGGCGCAGCTCGGGCCCCGCCGCGAGCGCGATCAGCACGTTCCCGGCGGCGTGCGATACGTCGAACCACAGCCCGCGGCCGAGCACCGCAACGAGCGCGGGAAGCGTGTGCGGCGAGAACCCGTACCAGAGCCACACGTCCATGCTCGCGCTGAAGGCGAAGCCGAGCACCGCCGCGACCGCGGCGAGCGCCCACCGGTTGCGGAGAACCGGCGAGAGCAGCGCGCCGAGCGCGCCGCAGGCACCCCAGCCGAGCATCTGCTGTGGCGTCCAGATGCCCTGGCCGAGGAACAGGTTCGAGACGAACGCGGCGAGCGCACCGGTCGCGAAGCCCGCGCGCGCGCCGAGCGAGGCGCCCGCGACGATCGCGATCACCGTCACCGGCTGCACGCCAGGAACGGCGGCAAAGAGCACGCGTCCCGCTGCCGCGGCCGCCGCGAGCGTCGCGATCACGGCCAGCTCGCGGGTCGAGTCGGTGCCGGACTCGAACCACGCGACGCCGCCGACGACGAGCGCGCACGCGCCGAGCCCTGTCGAGAGCGCGCCGTCCTGCACGACGAGCGCCGCGGCGAGCAGGCCGAGCGCGATCGCAAACAATTTAGATGACACGTGCGTTCTCCCTAACGTCGAGCTCGACGACCCGGTCGGCGACCTCCGCCGCCCACGGAAGGTCGTGTGTGACGACGAGCGTGCCCCGCTTGGGCGCCTCCGCGCGCAGGAGGCGCGCAAGCTCCTGCTTGCGCTCTGGGTCGACCCCACGGGTCGGCTCGTCGAGAATCAGCAGCTCGGAATCGGTCGCGAGCACCGTCGCGAGCGCCAGGCGCTCACGCTCGCCTGAGGAGAGATCGCGCGGATGACGCTCGATGTGCTCGGCCAGGCCGAGCCGCGCGAGCGTCGCGTGCGCCCGCTCGACGTCTGAGCCGAGCGCAACCTCGTCGAGCACGCGCTCGGTCACGAGATGGCGACCGGGATCCTGCGGCAGGTAGGCGGCGCGCGAGTGCGTCACCTCGCCCGACTCGGGCTCGAGCAGGCCGGCGGCGATCAGCGCGAGCGTCGTCTTGCCCGCGCCGTTCGGGCCTGTCAGGGCCACCACCTCCCCACGCCGCACCTCGAGCGACGCGCCCTCGAGCACGACGCGGTCGCCGAAAGAAAAGCGCACGCTGCGCACGCGACAGACGACGTCGGGCGCATGCGGGAGATAGAGCGGCCGGTGCTCGGCGAGCCACCCGAGCGCGGCTTCCCGGGGCGCGTCGAGCACGATGCGGCCGGCATCCATGAACAGCACGCGGTCGACGTGTGCGAGCGGCCGCGCAGGCCGCTGCTCCGAGACGAGCACCGCGCACGGCAGGCGCTCGACCAGGTCGAAGAACGCCTCGGCCGCCTCGGGATCGAGCTGCGAGGTCGGCTCGTCGAGCAGCAGCAGCTGCGGCTCGAGCGCCAGCGCCGAGGCGAGCGAGACGCGCTGTAGCTCTCCGCCGGAGAGCTCGCCCGTCGCGCGGTCGGCGAGGTGCGGGGCTCCGACCACGGCGAGCGCTTCCTCGACGCGCCGCCAGATCTCCCCCGGCTCGACGCCCGTGTTCTCGAGGCCGAACGCGACCTCGTTCGCAACCTTGTTCATCACGATCTGGTCTTCCGGATCCTGGAAGACCGAGGCGACCGCGCCCGCCAGCTGGGGCGGCCGCGTCTCGCGTGTGTCGAGCCCGGCGACGAACACACGTCCCTCGAAACGGCCGCCGTGGAAGTGCGGCACGAGCCCGGCCAGGGCGCGCAGAAGCGTCGACTTGCCGGAGCCGGTCGGACCGAGCAGCGCGATGTGCTCGCCCTCGGCGATCTCGAGCGTCACGTTGTTCAGCACCGGCGCGCCGCCGGTGTACGAGAAACGAAGGCGCTCGACCGACGCTAGAGCCACAGTGCCCCCAGGGCGACGATCGCCACTGCCGCTACGAGCGCGGCGCGATCGAGGAGTGTCCACGGCGGCCGCGGCGCACGCGTGCGCCCGGCGCGTCCGTAGCCGCGCGCCTCCATCGCCTCGGCCAGATTCAGCCCGCGCTCGAGCGAGCCGGCGAGGAGCGGGGAGAGCCGGCGGATCGGGCTGAGCTCGACGCCGCGCCCGCGCAGCGCGAGACGCAGG